>NZ_JBMRCP010000076.1:0-81733 GCF_057350545.1 Pseudolysinimonas sp.
CCGCCGAGGGCATCGTCGTGCCGGAGGAGCTCGTGGGCCAGGCCGGTCCGTCTGAGGGCTACGCGGGGTACGTGCCCGAGCCGACGGAGTTCGAGCAGATGCAGCAGTTCGCCGACACCATCTCGGCGCAGCTCGGCGACTCCGGGCTCGCGGCCGCCGTCGAGTTCGAGATCGAAGACCGCGGGCTCGTCGTGAAGCTCACGGGCGTCGACACGTTCTTCGACGGCAACTCGGCCCGGCTGCGACCCGACGCGCTCGACGTGCTCAACGCGATCGGTCCCGGCCTCGCCGCGTCCGGGCGCGACCTCGCCATCGAGGGTCACGCCGATCCGCGTTTCAACCCCGCGCCCTACAGCTCCACGTGGGAGCTCGCCGCCGCTCGGGCGACGAGCGTGCTGCGGCACCTCGTCGAAGTGTCCGGGATGCCGGGCAGCAAGATCTCGGGAACGACCTTCGGCTCGGCGCGTCCGAGCAGCAACGGGGATCCCGCACTCAACCGCCGCGTGGACATCGTGGTGCTGACGACCGACCCGGAGGGGCTCGCCCAGCAGCTCGCCGAGTCGGGAGAGTCGTCGACGGTGGGGGCCGCGACGACGGGTTCGGCGTCCGGGGGGACGCCGGACCGCGGGTCGGGCTCGGGGGAGCCCGACCCCCACTCGGGAGAGGGGACGGGATCCGGCCACTGAAACACGTGCCCCGTGGAGCCCGTCCACTGAAAGGGGGGTACCCCGTCCTCTAACGCCGCGTTCGGATACGCCGACTGTCCCTGCCATGACGGTCGTGGTGGCGGAGCTGACGGATGCGGGTACCCCCGCGCCCGAGCCGTACGACTTCCGCCGCCCGGCAGCCATCCCGCGCGACCGCGTGCGCCGCCTCGAGGACGCGTTCGACGTGTTCGCGAACCGTTGGTCGACCACGCTCGGCGCCCGCCTGCACGGCGAGGTCACCGTCGAGTCGACCGGCGTGGCCGTGCTCGACTACCGCGAGATCGTCGACCGCCTCGGCGACGACGACGCGCTCGTGGTGTGCGCCGTGCCCGGCGCCGACGCCCGCGGCCTGCTCCGGATCCCGGTGCCGGCTCTGCTCGGCTGGGTCACCCGCATGCTCGGCGCCGCGCCTGCCGCGACCGCGACCCCGACCCCGACCGCGATTCCGACCCCGACCGCGATTCCGACCCGCACGACGCTCACGGCGATCGAGCAGTCGGTCGTGCGTCTCATGCTCGAGGGCGCCTTCGACGACCTCCGCTACGCCTTCACCGGCTTCCTGCCGATCGACCTCTCGATCGTGTCGTTCCCGCCGGCGCCCCGGCTCGCCTCGGCCGCGCGTCCCGACGACGCGATGCTCGTCGCGACCTTCGCGGTGAGCGTCGACGGACGCCGTACGACCGTCGCGCTGGCGCTCCCCGCGGTCGCCGTGACCCCGGGGGCCGAGGAGCACGCCGCGCCCGCCGCCGACGACCCGGCCGCGCTGCTGCGCGCCCAGGTCACGACCGTCCCCGTCGACCTCGCTCTGCGTCTGCGTCCGGCCGCGGTCAGCCCCGCCACCGTCCTGGGCCTCGCCGTCGGCGACGTGCTCACCCTTCCCCACGCCCAGCACCGTCCGCTCGACCTCGCCGTCGACGGGCAGGTCGTGGCGCACGCCGCGATCGGCACGCAGAGCGGGAATCTCGCCTGTGTCGTCGTCGACCTCGAGGAGACCGAATGACCACGCACATCGACACCGTCGCCGGGATCGAGGAGCGGCTCGTCACGGCGCTCGCGCCGGCGCTCCCGACCGCCGAGGCCGTCATCGCCGAACCGCTCGTCGGTTCACCCGAGGTTCCCGCGGAAGCCGTCGCCGTCGCGGCGACCTTCGTCGGCGCCCGGTCGGCCGACTTCGTGCTCGTCCTCGCCGACGGCGCACTGCTGGCGGATGCCGCGGGCGCCGAGAACGGTCGCGTCACCGCGGCCGACGTGCTACGTCCTGCCCTCGAGGCGGCGGCCGCGCCGCTCGGCGCGGGCGTCGTCGCCGAACCGCGCGAGGTTCCCGCCGCGACGGCGCTGGCGGACGCCGGGCGCGTCGCGTACGAACTCCGCGCCGGCGGCCGTGTCGTCGGCTGGTTCGGCGTCACCGTCCGCAGCGCCGCCGAGCCCGGCACCGCCACCGCGGAGGCCGTCGACTCGCGCCTCGGCCGCATCTCGAACGTCGCGATGGACCTCACCGTCGAGCTCGGTCGCGTGCGCATGAGCGTGCGCGAGGTGCTCGCGCTCGAGCCGGGCGCGGTCATCGAGCTCGACCGCTCGGTCGGGGCGCCCGCCGACGTGCTGCTGAACGGCCGCCCGATCGCCCGCGGAGAGGTCGTCGTCGTGGATCAGGACTACGCGGTGCGCATCACGCGCATCCTCGACCCGGAGGAGAACGTCTGATGGAGACCCTCTTCCTCGCCCTCCGCGTGCTCGTCGCGCTCGGCGCCGTGCTCGGCCTCATCTGGTTCGTGCAGCGCAAGGTGACCCGCGGCTCGAAGAAGTCGGCGATCGCGAGCCGCTTCGGCGGCGGCGCGAAGCGCCCCATCCAGGTCCTCGGCAGCCACCGCCTCACGGCGAAGGCGTCGATCACCGTCGTCGAGATCGACGGCGTCAAGCTCGTGCTCGGGGTCACCGAGCAGGGCATCTCCGTCCTCGAGCCGGCCCCCGCCGCGCCCGTGGTCCTCGCGACGACCCCCGTCGCCGCGACGATCGCCGAACCCGCGGCGATCGACTCCGAAAGCGACCCGACCCAGGTCGCTGCGCCGGCCGAGGACGCCCTTGCCTCGGCCGGCGTCGCCACTCCGGCCCCCGTCGACTTCGCCGCCGTCTTCCGCGAGGCCCTCGACGAGGCCTCCGCGGCGCCCGCCGTCAGCACGGTCGTCGACGCCTCGGTGACGAATGAGGAGCACGTCGCTCCCCGTCGCCGTCGCCGGATGACCGTCCCGGCTCTGCGTGAGCAGCTTCTGCCGCACATGACGCGCACGCTCGCCGGCGCGATCGGAATCCGGGTCGCGGATGCGCCGAGCGTCCCCGCGGAGCCCGCCACGGCATCCGTTCTTCCCGTTCAGAACCACGCGACCACCGCGACGTCCGCGCTCGCCGCGTTCCTCAGCAACAGCACGCCCGAGAAGAAGGTCAAGGACTACTCCACGGCGACCCCGCTCGCCGCCAACCTCCCCGTCCTGCAGCGCGCCTCGTAACGCATGAACGACACTGACGACCTCGGGGGCATCCTCGACGGTCTCCTGGGGAGCGGAACCGCGGCGAGCAACGGCGAGCCGTCGACGAGCGTCGTCGTGCTCATCGGCATCACGCTGCTGTCGGTCGCGCCGGCCCTGCTGCTCATGATGACGGCGTTCACGAAGATCTTCGTGGTGCTCTCGATGACGCGCAACGCGCTCGGGCTCACCACCGTGCCGCCGAACCAGGTGCTCGCGGGTCTCACGCTCTTCCTGTCGCTCTTCATCATGTGGCCGGTGCTCACGGAGGTGAACACCCTCGCGGTGCAGCCCTACCTCGACGGCTCGCTGTCGTTCGGCGGGGCTGTGGATGCCGCCCTCCAGCCGCTCAGCCAGTTCATGCTCGCCCATACGCGCGAGGAGGATCTGGCGCTCATGAGCCGCGCCGCGGGCGTCGAGAACCCGGCGAACGCGGGTGAGGTGCCGATCCAGACCCTCATCCCGGCGTTCATGATCTCGGAGCTCCGCGCGGCTTTCATCATCGGGTTCGTCATCTTCGTGCCGTTCCTCGTGATCGACCTCGTCGTCTCGGCGGCGCTGATGGCGATGGGCATGATGATGCTCCCGCCCGTCATGGTGTCGCTGCCGTTCAAGATCCTGCTCTTCGTGCTCGTCGACGGTTGGGGCCTGCTCGTCACCAACCTCGTGGGGAGCTACACCGTCTGATGGATGCCGCCTCCGTTCTCGACCTCGCCCAGGACGCCCTCATCGTCGCGGCGAAGCTCGGCGCTCCGATCCTCATCACGGCGCTCGTCGTCGGCTTCGCGATCTCGCTCGTGCAGTCGATCACGCAGATCCAGGAGGTGACGCTCTCGTTCGTGCCGAAGGCCGTCGCGGTCGCGATCGCGATGATCGTCTGCGGCCAGTGGATGATCGCCGAGATGGTGTCGTTCACGACCGACCTGTTCTCCCGCATCCCGGCTCTCGTCGGCGGGGCGTGAGGGGCGGACGATGGGCTGGATCGAGGCTGTCGCGCTCGCGGGGGTGCGGGTGACCGCGTTCGTCGTGATCGCTCCGCCGTTCAGCCACAACGCCATCCCGATGCGCATCAAGGCCATGCTCGGCATCGGACTCGGGGTCGCGGTGGCCCCGCGCGTCACCGACCAGTACGTCTCGCAGGAGATCGGCGCGTTCCTGATGGCGCTCACCGGCGAGCTCGTCGTCGGCCTCGCGCTCGGTTTCCTCGTCATGCTCGCGTTCTCGGCGGTGCAGTCGGCCGGCGCGATGATCGACCTGTTCGGCGGCTTCTCGCTCGCGCAGGGCTTCGACCCGATGTCGCAGGTCAACGGCGCGCAGTTCTCGAAGCTCTTCCACCTCGTCGCCCTCGCGCTGCTGTTCGTCACCGACGGCTACCAGCTCGTACTCGGCGGACTGTTCCGCTCGTTCGGGGCGATCCCCGTCGGCTCCGGGCTCGACATGCCCGCCACCGGTGAGCTCATGCTCGGCGGGCTCGGGCAGATGTTCCTCGCGGCGCTGCAGATCGCGGCGCCGCTCATCGTCGTGCTCTTCCTCGCGGATGCCGGGCTCGGCCTGCTCACGCGCGTCGCGCCCGCGCTCAACGCCTTCGCGCTCGGCTTCCCGCTCAAGATCCTGCTGACCATCGTCTTCGCGGGCGTCGTCGTCTCGGCACTGCCCGGGATCGTCGAGGCCCTCACCGACGACGCCGTCCAGACGATCCTGGGGGTGAGGTAGCCGTGAGCGACACCACCGGAGAACGCACCGAGAAGGCCTCCCCGCGCAAGCTCAAGGAGGCCCGGCAGAAGGGCTCGATCGGCACGTCGCGCGATCTCGGCGCGTGGGTCGGGGTCGCCGCGGCCGCCGCGACGTTCGCGACCGTCGGTCAGGCGACCGCCGACGCCGCGGGCGCCGTGCTCCTGCGCCTGCGCGACGTCATCGCCGACCCCGAACCGGAGCTCGCGGTGGCGATCGCGACCGACGCGCTCGACTCGATCATCCCCGCGCTCGCCCCGATGCTCGGCATCGTCGTCATCGCGGCGATCGCGTCCGTCGCGGCGCAGGGCGGCATCCATCTGCGCTCGCCGCAGGCGTCGCTGCGCAACTTCGACCTCGTCGCCGGCCTCAAGCGGATGTTCGGCCTCCAGGCGCTCTGGGAGGGCGGCAAGGGTCTGCTGAAGACCACGGTCATCGGCCTCGTGCTGTTCATGGTCGTGCAGTCGCTCGTGCCGGTGCTCATGAGCGCGGGCCGCCTGTCGCTCGCCGCGGTGCTCGACACGGCCGCCGGCGGGGTGACGCTGCTGCTGCAGGCCGCCGTCGTCGCGGGTCTCGTGCTCGCCCTCGTCGACGTGCTCGTCGTCAACCGTCGCAACCGCAAGCACACCTTCGTCACGAAGAAGGAGGCGCGCGACGAGCACAAGAACACCGACGGCGACCCGCTCGTGAAGGGGCAGCGCCGCAGCCGGCAGCTCGCGATGAGCCGCAACCGGATGATCGCGGCCGTCGGTACGGCGGATGTCGTGCTGCTCAACCCGACGCACCTCGCGGTCGCCGTGAAGTACGAGCCGGGCCGCTCGGCGCCGCGCGTCGTCGCGAAGGGGGCCGACCACGTCGCGACCCGCATCCGCGAGAAGGCGACCGAGAACGGCGTGCCGATGATCGAAGACCTGCCGCTCGCGCGCGCGGTCTACGCGGCCTGCGACGTCGGCCAGGAGATCCCGGTCGAGCTCTACACCGCGATCGCGCGCCTGCTCGCGTTCGTCGCGTCCCTGACCCGTCGCGGCTCGGCCCGCGGCATCCATCGTCCCCTGCGCTCGTTCAGCGCAGCCGCCTGACCCGTCCCGAGGAGAATCCCGTGCGTAGGAACTGGCCCACCCTGGCCGTGCCGGTCGGCATCGTCGGCATCGTCGTGCTGCTCGTCGTGCCGATCCCGGCCGCGCTGCTCGACGTGCTGATCATCGTCAACATCATGCTCGCGCTCGTCATCCTGCTGACGAGCATGTTCGTGAAGAAGCCGCTCGACTTCTCGATCTTCCCGTCGCTGCTGCTCGTCGCGACCCTGTTCAGGCTCGGGCTCAACGTCGCCTCGACGCGCCTCGTGCTCGGCGACGGCTTCGCCGGTCAGGTCATCGAGGCGCTCGGCCACGTCGCGGTGGGCGACTCGCTCATCATCGGCGCCGTGATCTTCCTGATCCTCGTCGTCATCCAGTTCGTCGTCGTCACGAAGGGCGCCGAGCGCGTCGCCGAGGTCGGCGCGCGCTTCACCCTCGACGCCATGCCGGGCAAGCAGATGGCGATCGACGCCGACCTCAACGCGGGCGCGATCACCGAGGAGCAGGCGCGCGCCCGCCGCGCCGAGATCTCGGCCGAGGCCGACTTCTACGGCGCGATGGACGGCGCCTCGAAGTTCGTCAAGGGCGACGCGATCGCGGGCATCATCATCATCATCGTCAACGTCGTCGGTGGCATCGCGATCGGGATGCTGCAGCGCGGGATGGCGGTCGAGGAAGCCCTCGACACCTACGCGATCATGACGATCGGTGACGGGCTCGTCACGCAGATCCCGGCGCTGCTGCTGGCCGTCGCGACGGGTGTCATCGTCACGCGCTCCAACGCCGAGGCCGACATGGGCACGACGACGTCGGCGCAGCTCACCCAGTCGCACATCGCCGTGACGATCGCCGGGGCCGCGGCGATCGTGCTCGGGCTCATCCCGGGCATGCCGATCCTGCCGTTCGCCGTCGTCGGACTGACGCTCATCATCCTGGGACGCCGCCTCGCGGCGCTCAAGAAGCGGCGCGAGCTCGAGGCCGTCGACGCCGTGCGCACCGCCGAGGACGAGGCGCCGAAGGACGGCCCCGAAGATCTCATCGAGCAGATGCGCGTGCACGCTCTCGAGATCCAGCTCTCGCCCGACCTCGTGCCGATCGCATCGGGCTCCGACGACCTGCTCGGCCGCGTGCGGGCCCTGCGGCGCCGTCTCGCGATGGAGCTCGGCATCGTCGTGCCGCCCGTGCGGACCCGCGACAACGTCGAGCTGCCGCTCTCCACCTACGTGATCCGCGTCGCGGGCGTCGAGGCCGGTCGCGGTACGGCGCCGGTCGGCCGGGTGCTCGCGCTCGGCGAGCACCTCGACGCCCTGCCGGGCACCGAGACGGTCGACCCGGTGTTCGGCATGGCCGGCAAGTGGGTGCCCGTCGAGATGCGCCACGGGGCCGAGATGGCGGGGGCCACGGTCATCGATCGCGTCTCGGTCATCATCACGCACCTGTCGGCGATCATCTCGTCGCACGCCCCGCGGCTGCTGTCGCGCGAGGACGTGCGCGTGCTCACCGACGGTGTCAAGCAGATCAACCCCGCCGCGGTCGACGAGCTCGTCCCGTCGCTGCTCTCGCTCGCGGAGGTGCAGCGCGTGCTGCAGGGGCTGCTCGCGGAGCGCGTGCCGATCAACGACCTCGGCCGCATCTACGAGGCGCTCGCGCTGCGGGCGAAGGTCTCGAACGACCCCGACGGCCTCATCGAGGCGGCGCGTGCCGCGCTCGGCCCGGTCATCGCTCAGCCGCACCTCGAGGGCGGACGCCTGCACGTCGTCATGATCGAGCCGCTGCTCGAGCAGGCGATGCTGGAGGCGCTGCGCCCCTCCGAGTTGGGCGCCCAGATCGTGTTCGACCCCGCGCGGCTCGAAGCCGTCATCACGTCGCTCGGCGGCATCGTCGAGCAGGCCCGCCTGTCGGGCACGCAGGTCGCGCTCGTCTGCGCCCCCGCGTTGCGCCCCGCCGTGCGCCGCCTCGTGTCGACGTCGCGCGACGGGCTCCCCGTGCTGTCGTACCAGGAGGCTGCGGCCGCGCAGACTCCGATCGAGACCGTGGGGGTGGTGCGTGTCCTGGATCCGATTGCGGTGTGACCCGGCCCGGCTGGGCGACCCGCGCGCGCACGTGCGGGAGTTGCACGGACCGTCGGCCCGCCTCGTGCGCATCGACGAGGTGCGGGTCGGCGGGATCGCGGGGTTCTTCGCGCGCCGCTACCTCGATCTCGTGGTGGAGCTGCCCGAACCCGACCTGCGTGCCTTCGGGGCGGACACCCTCGACGAGGGCGGCGTCGGCCCCGAACCGGAGCGCCTCTCGACCGAGGGGGCCGGCTTCGGCCTCGTGCTCGGCGACCTCGAGTCGATGCTCGCGACGCGTCGCCCGCTCGGCCGCGGTGCCGCGGTGCCGCGCATCTCGGTGCTGCGCCGCGCTCCCGGCGACCTCGTCATGATCGCGGGTCTGCTCGGTGAGGCGCTGCCCGTCGCGGCGCACCTCGCGGGCGCGACCGGCATCCTGCGCATCGGCGGTGGGCTCGAGTCGCGCGCCGCGGGCCGCATCGACGACCGTCGGGGTGCCGTGCTGCAGAAGGCGGAAGCCGAGGATGCCGGGCTGCCGGTGTTCCTCGCCTGGGGGCTCGGTTCGGGCGACCCGGCCCACGTCGCGGCCGACAACCGCGTGCGGCAGATCGCCCCCGACAAGCTGTGGGTCGTGATCGACCCCGCCCGCAAGCACGACGACACGAAGGCCTGGGTCGCGGCGCTCGCCCGGCACCGGCCGGTCGACGCCTACCTGCCGCTCGCCGGGCCGCACACCGCCTCGGCGGGGACCGTCGGACTCCTCGGCCTGCCTCGAGGCGAACCGGGGGCCGTCGGCTAAAGTGACGCCATGCTGGTGGTCACGCGGAAGAAGGGCGAGAAGGTCCTCATCGGCGATGACATCGTCGTGACGATCATCGACGTCCGCCGTGACGGCGTGCGCGTCGGGGTGGATGCTCCGCGCGGCATCCGCATCCAGCGTCACGAGGTCGTCGAGGCGCTCGCGGTCGCGAACGCCGAAGCCGCCGGCTCCGTCGACGAGGGCACCGAGGCCGCTCTCGCGCAACTGCTCGGCGCCCGCGCTCGCCCCGAGGGCGACTCCGCCGCATCCTGAGCAGCCGTTCTCCCATCCTGCCGCGGTCAGGGCCCGAGTTCGCTTTCCGTTTTCAGGACTTCGTGTGGCAGAAGTCGACTCCTGCATCCTCGCCGCCCACTCCCGTCAACTCCTGTCGCAGGAAGTCCTGAAAACGCGAAGCGGGGACGGCCGGCACGTCGCGCGCTCTCGCGGCGTACGCTGGTGTCAACAAAGTTGACACCGCCCCACGGCGGCGAGAGGAGACGGATCGATGGAGATCGCAGGCAAGGTGTTCGTCGTCACGGGCGGCGGCAACGGGATCGGGCGCGAGGTCGTGCTGGAGCTGCTGCGCAAGGGCGGCCGGGTCGCGGCCCTCGACCTGAGCGACACGGGGCTCGCCGAGACGGCGCAGCTCGCGGGCGCGGGCGACCGGCTCAGCACGCACGTCGTGAACATCGCCGATCGGAAGGCCGTCGAGAAGCTGCCCGCGGCCGTCACGAAGGCGCACGGCCAGGTCGACGGGCTCGTCAACGTCGCCGGCATCATCCACAGGTTCATCCCGATCAGCGACCTCTCGTTCGAGGACATCGAGCGCGTGATGAACGTCAACTTCTGGGGCACGGTCAACACGGTGAAGACGTTCCTGCCCGCGCTGAAGGAGCGCCCCGCGGCGAGCATCGTCAACGTCTCGAGCATGGGTGCGCTCGTGCCGTTCCCGGGGCAGAGCGCCTACGGCGCCTCGAAGGCCGCCGTGAAACTGTTCACCGAGGGGCTCTACGCCGAGTTGCGCGGCACGACCGTGGCCGTCACCGTGGTGTTCCCCGGCGCCGTCGGCACCAACATCACCGGCAACTCGGGCGTGCAGATGCCGGGTGCGGCGACCGCAGAGAACAGCGGCGGCAGGAAGATGACGACGGCGGCCTCGGCGGGTGCGCAGATCGTCGCCGCCATCGAGAGGGGCCGGTACAAGCTGCGGATCGGCAGCGACGCGAAGCTGCTCGACCGGCTCGCGCGGCTCATGCCGCAGCGCGCGACCGCGATCATCGCCGACCAGATGGCGAAGATGATCAAGTAGGAGCCCGGCGCGGTCGCTGGCTAGACTTCCGCCGTCATGACGCGGCCGAGCAGCGAACTCGTCGGCGCGCTCGCCGTGCTCGTTCTCGCGACCGGCGTCGCGGCGATCACCGTCGTGTCGCTCGTCTCCGGCGGACCCGAGTCCGGACCGCGGTTGTCGGCGCCGTTCGCGACGGGCGAGACGTGGGAAGCCTGCGGCGACGGTCCCGAACTCGAGCTCGCCCGCGAGTGCGCCCCGTCGGCGCGGGTGTCGGGCGGCGCCGAACTCCGATCGCCGGCCGAGGCACTGGTCAGCGACGTCGACGACGGCGTCTGCCTCGACCTCGACGACGGTGGCTCGGTGCGCCTCGCCCCGGTCGACGCGACCGTGACCGTGGGCGACCGGGTGGCGACGGGCGACCCGCTCGGAACCGTCGCGGGCGAGAGGGTGCGGTTCGCGGCCTGGTCGGGATCGGGTTGCTCGGGCGACCGGGTGCCGTTCGACGACGCCCACGGCACCCGGCTGCTCTGCGCACCCGACGACCCGGGTGTCGTCGTCGCCTGCCCGGTCGGGATGCTGGGTGGCGTCGACCTGCAGGCCGCGTGCGACGCCCAGTACCCCGACGAGCATCGCGTCGCCGTCACGCGCGAGCCGGCGAGCGCCTACACCTGGGTGTGCGAGAGCCCGGCGGGGGAGCGCGGCGACATCGAGGTGAGCGCCGAATGCTCGCGGCTGTTCGGCCTCGACGTGCGGGCCGTCGCCACCGACCCGGGTGACCCCTACTCCTGGGTCTGCGAGCGTCGAGGCGCGGACTCCGCCTCGACGCCGAGCAGCGCCGCGGAGAGCTCGCGACCTGCGGGGGAGCCGAAGGTCTCGTCATCGAGCGCCGCGACGTCGCCGCGCAGCCGGTCGAGCAGGGTCGAGCCGGCGGGCGTGACGACGATCTGGGCCGGGAGGCCGCCCGGTCCGAGCCCGGCGCGGGCCCAACCCGACTCGACGAGAGCGCGCACGATCGTGCCGACGCCGCGCTCGGTGGTGCGGGCCCCGCGGGCGAGGTCGGGGAGGGAGAGTCCGGGCGTCGTCGCGATGCGCTGCAGCACGGCGTACTTGCGCAGCGTGAGGGAGTGCGGCTCGAGCAGTGCGGCGAGGCGTACCTCGACGTCGCGTGCGAACGTGACGAGGGCGACGGCGGGGCTGAAGACCGGCTCGCCGGCGTTGTCGTCCACCATCAGCGACCGGCGTAGCGCGCGAGGTCGTCGGCGTCGCGCGCCCGGTTCTGCGCGCGCCGTGCGGCGTCGAGCGCGGCGACCGGATCGGCCTCGTTCTCGGCGAACTGCAGCTCGCGCTTGGCTTCGGCGAGCTTCGAGCGCGAGCCCGCGCCGCCGCCGTGCGAGCCGATGAAGTCCTCGACCGCGCTGATCTGGGTGCGGGCGGAGAGGAGGGCGCCACCCAGCGCGGCTCGCGCCCCCTCGAGGCGGCGCTGCTGGTTGCGCGCCGTGGCGACCGCGACGTCGAGGGCGTCGCCGGCATCCACGAGGCGGTCGAGCTCGGCGACCGGATCGCGTCGTCCCGACTTCTCGACGGCGACCAGTTCGCGTTCGAGCTCGCCGATCGCGTCGTTGACGACCGCCGACGAGTCGGGGTCGGGGGGAGCGTCGCGCAGCCCCCGCGCGTCGTCGAGGGCGGCCTGCTGTTCGGCGGCGAGCGAGCGGATGCCGTCCACCGCGGCGGCGAGCTCGTCCCGCCGGTGCTCCACGGCATCGAGGAATGCGGCCGCGTCGCGACCCCGCTGCCGCGCCGTCGTGAGCGACTCGGTGACCGCGGTGACACGGCTGGCGGCGATCGCCGCATCGGCCTCGTCGGCGGCCGCCCGTGCCTCGGCGAGCGCCTCCCGTGCGGCCTCGACGTTGCCCGCGACCGGGGCGACGGCCGTCTCGACGTAGGCCCTGCTCAGGTCGGCGAGTACGGCGCGTGTGGGCTCGAGCCGGGCCTCGACGGCGGTGAGCAGCTCGCGGATCAACTTGAGCGTCTCGGGGGCGTCGGCCTCGCTGCGTCGGAGCTCGGTGAAACGCCGCGCCTCGGCCTCGACGGTCTCACGGGCGCGGTCGGCGAGTGCGCGGATGCTCTTCGCCCAGTCTTTGCGGCGTCGCTCACCCTCCGGCTCCGCGTCGTCGAGTCGGTTCTGCAGCACGAACGCCTTCTCGAGGTCGCTCCGGGCCGCCTCGAGCGCGCGGGCGAAGTCGCGCGTGCGGTCCTCACCGAACTGGGCGACCGCGAACGCCAGATCGTCGGCCGCCGCACGCACCGCCTCGTCGGCGCGGACGAGGGAGACGCCGGCATCCGTGCGGCCCGGAAGCGGCGCCGAGGCGGTGCGACGCGCCCGGCGGCGGAGCAGCACGACGCCGACGACGGTCAACGCGGCGAAGGCGACGCCGACGGTTCCGCCGACGAGTCCCACGAGAGTCGCGAAGTCGGGCGCCACGAGCCCGATTCTAGGGCTGGGAAACCGCAGAACGTGAGGCGCGGGTTGAGTGCCGCGCCCCCGGCGCGGTGTATCGAAACTCCGAAGAGCCTCCCCGATTTCCCGGACCTCCCGACTTATCGTGGCGATGTGCGGCATGCCGATCGGCGGGAGGACGACCTCGGAATGGACGAGGAAGTGTTCGATGCTGCCGTGGACGCGCCCGCGCTGACCCCGGTGGAACCCGACTGGCGCCGCGGCGACCCTGCGGCGCCCGTGCGCGAGCACTGGAGGTCGGAGCTCTCCGGCGTGGGCGGACGCTCGCCGCTGTTGCACTTCGTCGACGACGCGACCACGCGGCTCGAGCTCTCGACGACGCACCCGGGCGGCCTCGCGCGCTTCATCACCGGGGCGAGCACCTTGCTGTCACAGCTCATCCGTGACGACGTCGCCCTGCGTGCCGCACGACTCGCCGCCGACCGGATCGCCGCGAAGGGGCTCGAACTCTCGAGCACGCGCGGGATCGACGCCATCCGTCTCGGCATCGGGGTGGCCACCTGGTCGGGGCCGGACGGCGACTACTGCGCCCCGATCCTGCTGCGTCCCCTGGCGCTGCGACGCTACGGGCGCGACGTCGAGCTCAAGCTGCGCGGAGAGGCGATGCTCAACCCGGCGCTCGCCCGCGTGCTCGAGCAGCAGTTCGGGATCGCGCTCGACCCGCGCGCGTTCGTCGCACTGAGCGACGCCGACGGCACCTTCAAGCCCAACGCCGTCATCGACCAGCTCCGCGCCCTCACCGGGCACCTCGACGGCTTCGGGGTGCAGCCGCGGCTCATCGTGTCGGCGTTCGCGGAAGTCGCGGAAGCTCTCGTCGCCGACGCCGTCGACCTCGAGCATCCCGTGCTCGACGCGCTCGCCGACAACGCGACCGCGAAGTGGGCCCTCGACGAGGGGCAGCGTCCCGTCGAGGTGATCGACGCCGACCAGCGCGACCCGTCGACCGACTCGCTGCTGCTCGACGCGGACGCCGAGCAGGAGCACGTGATCGCGCAGATCGCGGCGGGCAATTCGGTCGTCGTCACCACGATGCCCGGAACAGGTGGCACGCAGACCGTCGTCAACGCGCTCGGCGCGCTGATCGGACAGGGCAAGCGCGTGCTCGTCGTCAGCCCGCGGCGCGGGTCGCTCACCGGCATCTCGCGTCGCCTCACCGACATCGGCCTACCTGGGGTCGCCGTCTCGCCGCGCACGCTGCGCCGCGATCTGCTCCGCGCGATCACCCGCAACGAACGCGCCGCCGCGCCCGACGTGAGCGAGGTCGACGAGGCGCTCGTGCGGCTGCGCTCGGTGCTGCTCGACTACCGCGAGTCGCTCACGCGCACGGATGCCGTGCTCGGCGTCTCGGTACTCGACTGCGTGACCGAGCTGTCCCGCCTCGCGCTCCTGCCGCATCCACCCGCCACGACCGCGCGACTCGGTCGCGAGACCGTGCAGCGGCTCGCCGTCGACCGCGCGCCCGCCGCCTCGACGATGATCGAGGCCGCGAAGCTCGGCGAGTTCCGCTACGGCCCTGCCGACTCCCCCTGGTACGGCGCCGTCTTCGCGTCCGGGGATGCCGCCGCCTCGGCGCACCTCCTCGCGAAGCGCCTGCACGGCGAGGCGGTGCCGTGGCTGCTCGTGCGCGCGCAGGAGCTCATCGGGGCGACCCGCATGCGGCCGTTCGAGACGATCGCCGAGCTCGGGGTCTATCTGCGTCTGCTGGCCGACATCCGCGACACCCTCGACCGTTTCGTGCCCGCCGTGTTCGACCGTTCGCTCGCCGAGCTGGTCGCGGCGACCGCGCCGCGTCGCGAGACGCCCGAGATGAGCGCGGGCGACCGTCGCCGACTCACGCACCTCGCGAAGGAGTATGTGCGCCCCGGGATGCACGTGCGCGACCTGCACGCCTCCCTCGACGCGATCCAACGCCAGCGCATCCTGTGGCAGCGCTTCGTCGCCGCGGGGGTCACGCCGGAGGTGCCCACCGGGATCTCCGAGGTGCAGGCGGCGTGGACGCAGGTCGCGGCCGACCTCGAGTCGCTCGACGCGCCGCTCGGCCGTACGACGCGCGAGACGTCGCTGCTCGGGCTGCCGCTGCACGAGCTCGGCCAGGTGCTCGGCGGTCTCGCCGCGGACTCCGAC
Organism: Pseudolysinimonas sp.; assembly: GCF_057350545.1. Classification (NCBI taxonomy): domain Bacteria; kingdom Bacillati; phylum Actinomycetota; class Actinomycetes; order Micrococcales; family Microbacteriaceae; genus Pseudolysinimonas; species Pseudolysinimonas sp. The sequence goes on from NZ_JBMRCP010000076.1 coordinate 14,814, forward strand.
GCGCTCGCGAACCTTCAGGAGCGCGCGGAGCTCGTCGGCGTGCTGCGGGCCCTCGACCTCGACGCCCTCATCGCCGACCTCGCCAACCGCCACGTGCCCGAGGACGGGGTCGCCGCCGAGCTCGAACTCGCCTGGTGGCGCAGCGCCCTCGACGCCCTGCTCGAGAACGACCGCGCCCTGCTCGGGGCGAAGACCGACGTGCTCGAGCGGCTCGAAGCCGATTTCCGTCTCGTCGACGAGGCGCACGTCGCAGGGAGCGCGCAGGGTCTCGCCCACCGGCTCGCGGAAGGCTGGAAGATCGGGCTGCTCGACTGGCCCGACGAGGCGGGTGCGCTCAAGGCCGCGCTGCGCTCGGAGGACGTGGCCGCCGCCGACCTGCAGCGGGCAGCCCCGCACCTGTCGCGCGCCCTCGCGCCGGTGTGGCTCGCCTCGCCGTACGAGATCGACGCCGTTCCGGGCGACATGAGCTTCGACGCCGTGCTGCTCGTCGACGCCGGCACGCTCACGGTGGCGGAGAGCGTCGGCGCGATCCGCCGGGCCAAGCAGGTCGTCGCGTTCGGCGATCCCGTCATCCAGACGCCGTCGGCGTTCACGACCGGCCTCGTGGCGACCGAGGACGAGGAGCCGCGGCCCGACTCGCGCACCCTCGAAGAGCTGCACGCGCGCTCGGCGATGGCGCGGCTCGCGCAGATCCTCCCGACGCTCGTGCTCACCCGGTCGTACCGCGCCGGCGGCGAGGACCTCGCCGAGCTCGTCAACCGCCGCTTCTACGGCGGCGCCATCGACGCCCTGCCGTGGGCGGGCTCGTTCCTCGGGCACGGCAGTCTCGTGCTCGAGTACGTCGAAGACGGCACCGGACTGCCCGACGCCGTGACCGGCGCGGTCGAGAGCGTGGATGCCGAGGTGCGTCGCGTCGTCGAGCTCGTGATCCAGCACGCGACGTCGCGTCCGCAGGAGTCGCTCATGGTCGTGACGGCGAGCGACAAGCACGCCGCGCGGGTGTGGAAGGCGATCGCCGAGGCGATGTCGGGGCGGCCCGAGCTCACCGACTTCGTGCTGAGCGACCGTGCCGAGCCGTTCGACGTGCTGCCGATCGCGCAGTCGACGGCGCAGAGCCGCGACCGCGTCGTGTTCTCCGTGGGTTACGGCCGCACTCCGCACGGACGCGTGCTCTCCGACTTCGGTCCGCTCGGCAAGCCGGGTGGTGAGCGACTGCTCGCGGTCGCGATGACCCGGGCGCGCCGGTCGCTCTGCATCGTCACGTGCTTCCGTCCGGCGGACATCGACGACGGCCGCCTCGGTCACGGCGCCATCGCGCTCGCCGAGATCCTCGAGGAGGTGGCCGCGCGCCGCGCGTCGGAGCCGCTGCCCGACGACTCCGACCCGATGCTCGTCGACCTCGCCCGCCGCCTCGAACTGCGCGGCCTGCGCGTCGCCCTCGGCCACCGCGGAAAGCTCGGCCTCGTCGCCGCGAACGGCGGCATGTGCGTCGTCGTCGAGACCGACACCGTGCTGATCGGCCGGTCGCTGCGCGAGTCGCTCCGGCTGCGCCCCGAGGTGCTGCGCCGTCTCGGCTGGCACTACGCGCGCGTGCACGCCTTCGAGCTGTTCAGCGATCCGGATGCCGTGGCCGACCGCATCGCGCGGCTCGCCGGCGTGCAGGTCGCGACCATCACGCAGGAGATCCCGGTCATTGCCGGACACTGAGTCCGACCCGCCCGCACCGCTCCCGCCGCCGCGGCGGAAGCACCGCCGCGCGCGCACCGAACAGCCGCCGGGGAGCGACCCGTTCCCGATCGAGGAGCCCGACCGTCACGCCGAGGGTGAGAACGACGCCCGCCTGCGCGGCGACGTCCCCCCGCACTACTGACCATCTCGGTGGTCGAGTAGCGCCGCAGGCGCGTGTCGAGACCACATGCGGAGGTCTCGACACGGCCGCTGCGCGGCCTACTCGACCACCGAGTCGCTACTTCTGCTGGGCGCGGAGCAGGTCGCGGATCTCGGTGAGCAGCTCCTGCTCGGTGGGCACCTTCTCGGCCTCGACGACGGGCTCGTCCTTCTTCTTGCGCCCGAACGGGTTCTTGCGCAGGTAGTTCATCGGCACGATGAGCGCGAAGTAGACGACGGTCGCGACGAGCAGGAACTGGATGAGCGCGGAGATCACGCGGCCCCAGGCGAGCACGATGCCGTCACCGGCGTCGGGGGAGCTGGGCTCGCGCAGCGTGATGCCTGCCGAGTTGAGGTCGTCGGCATTGAAGATCAGGGCGATGACGGGGTTGAACACGCCTTCGACGAGCCCGGTGACGATCCCCGTGAAGGCCGCGCCGATGACGACGGCGACCGCGAGGTCGATGACGTTGCCGCGAAGGATGAACTCCTTGAAACCCTTGAACACGGTTACTCCCCAACCCCCGGCATGTCTGTCAGCCCCGGCACATCTCTCAGAAGGTGACGACGCCCCCGGGCGTCACGACGCCGTTCACGGGCTGGTCGTGGCGCTCCTGCGGCACCGCGTCGACGAGCTCGTCGTCGAAGATCACAGCATAAACGGGAGGGCACTTCTCCATCGAGCCGAGGGTCTTGTCGAAGTACCCGCGTCCCCAGCCCATCCGCATGCCCGTGCGGTCGACCGCTGCGGCCGGCACGAGGATGAGGTCGACGTCGTTGATCGCGATCGGGCCGCGCAGTTCGGAGGTCGGCGTCGGCAACCCGAGCACGTCCTCGTCTTCCTCTTCGCCGTCGTAGGGCGCCCAGTCGAGCAGGCCGTCTTCGCGTGAGATCGGCAGCAGCACCTCGATGCCCTGCTCGAACGTCCACCGGAGGAAGGGCCGTGTGCCCGGCTCTTCGGGCAGCGAGAGGTAGGCGGCGATCGATCGCGCCCCCAGCTGGATCGTCAACTCGCTGAGCCGCCGTGTGAGCGAGGCGGCGTCCTGTTCGCGCTGCGTGCTGGTGCGGATGCGGCGACGCTCGCGCAGCTCGGCACGCAGCGCGCGCTTCTCGCTCTCGACATCCGGCACGCGACCGAGCTTAGGGCCCGGTTACGCTGGACCCCATGCCCTCCCCCATCACCAAAGCGGTCATCCCGGCGGCGGGACTGGGAACACGCTTCCTCCCCGCGACCAAGGCCATGCCGAAAGAGATGCTGCCGGTCGTCGACATGCCGGCCATCCAGTACGTCGTCGAGGAGGCCGTCGCCGCCGGCCTGCACGACGTGCTCATGGTGACGGGTCGCAACAAGCAGGCTCTCGAGAACCACTTCGACAAGGTCGGCGAGCTCGAGCAGATCCTCACTCGCAAGGGCGACCTCGAGAAGCTCGAGAAGGTGCGGCACTCCACCGACCTCGCCGACGTGCACTACGTGCGTCAGGGCGATCCGCGCGGTCTCGGCCACGCGGTGCTACGCGCGCGCATGCACGTCGGCGACGAGCCGTTCGCGGTGCTGCTCGGCGACGACATCATCGACGCGCGCGACGTGCTGCTCACGCGCATGCTCGACGTGCAGGCGGCGCGCAACACGACGGTGGTCGCGCTGCTCGAGGTCGACCCGTCGCAGACGCACCTGTACGGCATCGCCACGGTCGAGGAGACCGACGAAGAGGATGTCGTGCGCATCACCGGCCTCGTCGAGAAGCCGGAGCAGGGCACGGCGCCGTCGAATCTCGCCATCATCGGGCGCTACGTGCTGCGTCCGGAGATCTTCGACATCCTCGAGACGACCGATCCGGGCAAGGGCGGCGAGATCCAGCTGACCGACGCGCTGCAGGAGCTCGCCACCGGTCCGGAGTGGGCGGGCGGCGTGCATGGCGTCGTCTTCCGCGGGCGTCGCTACGACACCGGCGACCGGCTCGACTACCTGAAGGCGATCGTGCAACTCGCGAGCGACCGGGATGATCTCGGCCCCGACTTCCGCGCGTGGCTCAAGCCGTTCGCGTCCGGATTGCGGGACGACGACGGGGGAGTGGCAGACTCTCCGGAGTGACCATCCCGGTTCTGCGCGAGGGCTCGATCGCGATCCGCCCGATCCGCATCCGCGACGCTCGTGCTCTCGAACGCGAACTCCTCGAGAACCGCTCGTGGCTGCGCAAGTGGGAAGCCACCAACCCCGGTGGCCCGGTCGGCTTCGACGCGCGCGCCAGCATCCGCTCGCTTCTCGCCCACGCCCGTTCCGGCCACGGCGTTCCGTTCCTCATCGAGTACGACGGCGAGCTCGCCGGACAGCTCAACGTGTCGGGGATGACGTACGGTTCGCTCTCGTCGGCCTCCATCGGGTACTGGGTCGCTGAGCGGTTCGCCGGTCGCGACGTCACCCCCACCGCCGTGGCTCTCGCCACCGACCACGTCTTCTTCGGCCTGGGCCTGCACCGCATGGAGATCTGCATCCGTCCCGAGAACGCGCCGTCGCTGCGGGTCGTCGAGAAGCTCGGCTTCCGCTACGAGGGACTGCGGCGTCGCTTCATCCACATCAACGGCGACTGGCGCGACCACTTCTGCTTCGCCCTCACCGTCGAGGAGATCCCCGAGGGCGTGCTGCGGCGCTGGAAAGACGGTCGCGTCCCCGCCGGCGTCGGCTCCGTCCCCGCCGCCGACCGCACTGCGGCCGAGCGTCCCCTCCGCCTGAGCTAGTCGGGATATCGGTGGTCGAGTAGCCGCGAAGCGGCGTGTCGAGACCTACAGCCAGACGAACGGCACCATGAGCGTGAGCACGAGGGCGAGGACGAAGATGCCTCCGCCGACGGCGATGAGGATCCACTGCGCCCGCCGGTTGTTGAGCACGGCGGCGATGCCGAGGAGGAACAGGGACAGCGCCATGAGCACGGTGTTGAGCGTCAGCTTGTCGCCGAGCAGGTTGGCCTCGTCGCCTTCGTCGAGGAGCGCCTCGGCCTTCGCGTCGAGTTCGCCGTACTCGCCGAACAGCGCGGCCTGGTAATCCTCGTCGGCCTGCGGGTCGTGCCAGAACTCGGGCTCCGATTCGTCGAGCGCGGCGGCGGCGTCGATCGCGGCGGCGAGGTCGTCGGAGACGCCGACGAAGTTCAGCTCCTCCCACTGGGCTTCGGCGACGGGGTCGCCGGCGTCGGCGGCCACGCGCAGGATGGCGAGCTGCTGGATCGTCTGCGAGTCCTGCACGTACTGCTGGTTGCCTTCGAGGTAGAGCGACTCCGCCTCGGTCTGGGCGGCACCGCCCTTGGAGTAGGCGGAGGCCTGCTGGCCGCCGTAGAGGGCGGCTTCGAACGACGCGTACGCGGTCGCGACGGACACGATGCCGAGCAGGATGACGATGACGAGCTGGAGGTCGGAGAAGAAGGGAATGCGGGTCGACGGCTTCGCGTCGGCGGGTGCGGTCATGATGGGGCCTCGGGTGATGGTGCGGGTATGGGCGGTTCAGATTAGCGCTCGCTGAGCCCCGGCGCGGCACCCCAGTGCGAGGGCGCGCCGACCGTACTCTCACGTCATGGATGGCACGGGTGCGGGTACGGCGATCATGCTCGCCATCGCGGCCGCGCTGTGGTTCCTCTACTTCGTGCCGACCTGGCTGCGCCGCCGCGAGTACCTCGCGACGGAGCGCACCGCGACGCGGCTGCAGCAGACGATCCGCGTGATGGCGGAGACAGCGGAGGTGCCGTCGGAGGTGCGCGTCGCGGCGACGCTCCGGGAGGCGGCCAGGCAGGAGCGACTGCTGCGCGCGGAGCAGCGTCGCGCCGACGCGATGGCGGCCCGCCAGGTGGCGACGGTGCGCCGGGCGACGCCGGCCTCCGCTCCCCGACCTGCTCTCGACCCGGACGTGCTGCGCCGCCGCCGCATGCGCCGCACCCGCCTGGGCGCCTCGCTGCTGCTCGTCGCCGCGACCCTGGTGCTCGGCATCCAGGTGTGGATGATCGCGACCACCGGGATGTCGCTCGGCGGCTTCTTCGTGCTCGTCGCGGGGATCGCGGCCGGCGGTTCGGCGATCGCGGTGCAGCGTCGTCTGGATGCTCTCGCGATGCCGCGGGTGTCCGCCCCGGCCCGAGCCCGCAACGCCGTGCAGGTGCAGGAGTACGAGGCGCCGCGCACGCGCCGGGCACCGTGGACCCCCGTCGAGACGCCACGCCCGCTCTACCTGTCGCACCCGGCGCCGGAGTCTCCCGCGACGCGGCCCGACCTCGCCGCGTCGTTGCGCGCCGCCGCCGCCGCATCGGAGGAGGCGCTGCGGGCCGCGCAGGACTCGCCCGAAGTCGCCCCGCTGCGCGTTGCTTCCCGAACCCCGTCGAAGTACGCCGGGATGGGCGTACTCGGACCCGATGCCACGGTGTCGACCGACCTCGACGAGGTGCTGCGCCGGCGCCGTTCGGCTGGCTGATCGCAGGCTCGAACGCCTGGTAAGGTTGATCCTCGTCCGGGCCCTTGGCGCAGTTGGTAGCGCGCCTCGTTCGCATCGAGGAGGTCAGGGGTTCAAATCCCCTAGGGTCCACCCTGTGATGAGTCGAGATATATGTCTCTGATGAGTCGCGAGATGTGTCACTGATTGAGAGCCTCCGGCCATCGGCCGGGGGCTCTCATCTGGTTGGGCCAGTAGTTGCGGCTTGGGTCGATGGTGTCGGTGGCGACTGGACGTCGAGGCACTCGGCCGGCGAACCCGTCGAGCACGAGCGATACCGTCTGGTGCGGCGCGCGAGGTCGACATGCTCGACGCGAGGCGCGACTCGCTCGCCGAGTCAGGCTGCGGCCGCGCACTCCATCAGCTGCTGTCGCCCTGGACAACTCGTAGGTGCTTTGTGACCTCAGGCAGGGGATCAGACGGCATGGAGCTCGCCCCCTCGAGTAGTCCGTGGACGATCTCATGCGCGCTGTACTCGATGTCCAGAGTGACGGTGCTCAGCGTCGGGATTGTGATCCGAGCGGTCGTGGACTCATCGACGCCAATGACCCCGAGCTGCATCGGCACCAGGCGACCTGCGAGCCTTGATGCGCTCAAGACGGCGAGGGCAACTTCGTCGTTGTATGCGGCAACGCCCGCTCTCTCCGGCGGAAGCGCGGCCGTAGCACCCAGCACGCCTTCAGCTGTTAGCGCAATGTGCAGAGTCTTGAAGAAGTCGACACCGTTAGCCGCGCACCATGCCCGCGCTCCCTCTTCGCGGGCGAGTGCGAATGGCTGTTCGCGAAGATCGACCGGCATGGCAACAGCCACGCCAGCGAAGCCCCGCGCCGCCAAATGAGAGGCCTGGAGTGCTCCAATTTCCTGGTCGATCGCGATCTGGAGGTCTTGCGATTGCTCTACGACGACGACCCCCTGATCTTCGAGGCGCTTCCGCTGGTCAGCGGGAATCGGCGCAACGCTCCAAAGGCCCCGTGGGCGAAGTCCGAGAATCGCATCCTCCAAGTCATCCCGCGTGGAAGCGAGCCGAAGCAGGTTCGTTAGGCCGGCGTCGGCTAGCTCCGCGGTGATCTTGTCGATAAGTTCGCGGAGCTTCGGGCCGAAGGTTATGTTCGGGATGAGGGTGATGACGATGTCGCTCGTTCCGCGCACGAGGGTTCGCCCCGCAACAGACGGACGATAGCCAAGGCTTTGTGCGGTCTGTTGCACGCGCAAGACGATCTCTGGCGTGAACCGGTGTCCGTGTCCGTTGAGGATCTGGCTAACCGTCGATCGGGAGACTCCGGCGGCGACCGCGACGTCGGTGCTGCTAGGCATGAGGTCGCCTTTCGTCGCGTTTCGCGCTCGGTGCCATTCCTGAATTCTAGATGGTGTAACGCCAGGAATTGACACGTGACAACAGGCGTGGTTGGCTGCGGTAGTTCCCACCCATGGAGGCTGTAGTGGACGACAACTATCGCGCATACCTGGACGCCTCGCTGCCCGTTGGTCAGAGGGTCCTCGATCTGTTGGCCCGGATGACGCTGGAAGAGAAGGCGGCTCAGACGGCGTCCCCCTTCGGCACCGCTGTCGACACACATACGCCTCCGTCGACGGGCTGGGGCAGTGCAACGGCCGCCATCTCTTCTCTCGGCCTGCCTCCGCGGGAGGCGGTCGAGCGCGTCAACGAGCTCCAGCGAAAGCACGTCGAAGAGACTCGTCTCGGGATTCCGATCCTCTTGGCCGAAGAAGCGCTCCTCGGCTTCAAGGTTCGAGGTGCAACGACTTTCCCGGATGCAATCGCCCAGGCGGCAACGTGGGATCCGAACCTGATCGAGGCCATGGCGGTTGAGATCGGCTCGCAAATGGCACACCTCGGTGCTCGCGTCGCGCTATCGCCGCTCGCGGATGTCGCGCAAGACCCGCGATGGGGAAGAGTCGGCGAGACCTACGGTGAGGACCCGTACCTCGTCGGCACCATCGCTTCCGCTTTCGTGCGCGGCCTTCAGGAGGCGCGGGCCGACGTTCCGTTGGCGGCGACCCTGAAGCACTTCGTCGGGTATAGCGCTAGCGACGGCGGTCGAAACACCGAACCCGCGAACATCGGCGAGCGCACACTACGCGAGCTTCACGGTGTGGCGTTCGAAATGGCGATCGCCGATGGAGCGCGTGGCGTCATGCCGTCGTACAACGACGTCGATGGAGGGCCGGTGACGGGCTCTGCAGCGCTTCTGACGGACTTGCTCCGCGGTGAGTATGGATTCGACGGTTTCGTCATCTCGGATCTCGCGGCGATCGGACAGCTCCAGTCGAAGCACGGGGTGGTGTCCTCGGCTGAAGAAGCTCACGCGCTGGCGATCCGGGCCGGCGTCGACCTCGACCTGGACAACAGAGTCTCGACGTCGCGAATCATCGAGGCCGTTCGAGCGGGACTCCTTGACGAGGCGGACCTAGATCGCGCGGTGGCGAATATTCTGCGCATGAAGATTCGACTCGGTCTGTTCGAGCGCCCGTATGCGGACGCGGCCGCCGTCCCGGAGGTCCTCGACAGCGATGAGGCTCGTGCCCTTGCCCGAACTGTGGCGGAGCGCTCCATCGTTCTGTTGAAGAACGACTCGGTGGGCGGGGCTCCGCTGCTCCCGCTGTCGGACGCGCCGCGGCGAATCGCTGTGATTGGACCGAACGCCGACCGACCGCTTGGACAGCTCGGCCACTACAGCTATCAAGTGCTCGACAGCATGACGACGCGTTTCGCCCTCGCCGCCGATCCCCAATCCAGAGCGTCGGAAGTGGCCGAGCTCGCAGGTCGAATGGGTCCGGACGACGCGACCCTGCTGGTCGAGACGGTGCCTGTCGTCACGTTCCTCGAGGGCATTCGCAATCGAGCGCCCGAGGGCTCGTCGGTGGAGTTTGAGCGCGGCTGTGGCATCGCGACCGAGGACAGCTCCGGCATCGCTGCCGCCGTATCTCTGGCAGCTGGCGCGGATCTCGCGGTGCTCGTCGTCGGCGACCAAGCTGGCATCAATGGGTTTGGGACGGTTGGCGAGGGACTCGACAGCGCTACCTGCGAACTGCCCGGCTTGCAACGAGAACTCGTCGAGGCTGTTCTCGCCACCGGAACGCCGACCGTCGTTGTGCTCAGTCACGCACGACCGTTCGTGCTCGGGTGGCTCGCTGACAAAGCCACCACCCTCCTGACCGCGTGGTTCGGCGGCGAGGAAGCCGGCAACGCGCTCGCCTCGGTCCTGTTCGGTGATGTCGATCCGGGCGGGCGACTGCCAATCGCCTTCCTCGAGTCGGTAGGCGCCGCCCCCGTGCCGTATTGGCGGTCGTTGCAGCAGGAAGGCTACGTCGACGGCTCCGTGCGAGCTGTCTTCCCCTTCGGCCATGGTCTCGGATACTCGACCGTTGAGTACCTCGACCTTGAACGGGAGAGCGACTCGGTAGCCACGGATGGCACGATCAGGCTCGCCGTCACAATCTCAAACACCGGAGATCGCCGTGCGGATGAGGTCGTCCAGGTGTATGCACGTGACGTCGTCGGACGAACCGCCCGTCGCAACCGTGTGCTTGTTGCGTTTTCGCGCATCCAACTCCAGCCAGGAGAGGAGAAGCGAATCGTCTTCGCAGTCCCGGCAGACATGCTCGCACTCTGGGACCCGCGAGACGGCTGGGTCGTCGAACCGGGCGTCATCAAACTCTTCGTTGGTCCCTCGTCGTCGGTGACGCCGCTGCGAAGTGAGATTCTCTTGACCGGTGCGCCCCACAGGACCGGAACTAGGCGTCGTCTGAAGAGCGCTGTGACTATGGGGGGAGAGGCGTTCTCGCCAGAGGTCCCTTCGTCCGGAGACGCAGCCCCGGCCTTCAAGGAGCGAGTCCTGACGGATGAGAGCACAATCGGCGACTGGCTCGATCACTCGACGGGACGTGCGCTTCTTATGGGAGCTTTGGAGGGGGTGGACGAAGAACAGCTTGTGGCGGCCCACGGACTCACTGTCCGTCAGCTCGTTATGTACAGCCAAGGAGCGCTACCGAGCAACCTTCCGGATCAACTCCTGGCCGCGGCGGCCGCTGCGGAGTCGTGAGGTCGCGGGACTGACGCTCCCGGCCTCGGGCCAAGAGCCGAGATCGCGAGTGCTCTTGGCCCCCAACTCGGCCGCTGCCGGCGTTGGTCTGGTTAACCAAGGCGAGATTGGGCGTTCTGCGCTGCCGTGCTCGAGCTACAGCTCGCCAACTCGATGTGCCTCGCCGTGTGTCACACCGCCCGCGTTGTAGGAGTCCACCGCCACCCAGTAGTCCTGGCCGACCGTGAGGCTCGGGAGAACGAGCTCCTCGGCAGCCCACACCTGCCACGAATGGTAGAGGCGGTCAGGGCGAAGACCGTAGCGAACGTTGTACCCCTCCGCACCAGGGGCCGCAGGCCACGAGATGCGAGCTGTTCGCGCCTCGAGGCGAGCGGCGGTCGGCTGAGCAGCCGCCGGAGGACGCCGTTGATCGTATCCGAACACGCGCAGGCCGCTGATCGCGAAGGTCGACCCCCACGGAGTACTTACGCCCGTCACACGCACGAAACGGAGGTGCGTGGGAGCCTCGAGGCGAACGAGGCGGTGCGTGGAATCCGAGTCGTCCTTGCTCCCATCGTGGACTGTCTCCCACCGCGTCCCATCGAGCGAGACGTCGAGCCGATACCGGGTCGGGATGTCTTCGACAGCGACGGTCCGGAACGCCTCTTTCGAGGCGGCAGGGTCACGAAGCGCTCGACGCGGTTTGTGTGCGGTCGTATCGTGATCGGCGAGGTTGACCTGGATCGCGTGCACTTCGCGAGACGTTTCCAGGTCTACCGTGAGCGCCTCCCCGGGGCTGTCGGTTCCAGCGGCCCACCAGCTTCTGACGTCCTCGTTTACGGCGAGCTCCGCGCCGTGTCCGTTCGCGCTCGACGTCGCGTGCGTCTCGGCACGGAACGACTGCAGCATCCAGCCTGTCGAGATCTCAGTCCACGGATCAGCCGGCCCGGTCGGAATGGTCATGGGGTAGTCGCCAAAGTTCTGATTGCAGAAGAGAACTCCGTCGTCGTCGAATCCCGCAGGGAAGAGACCGATGCGGCGTTCGAAGTGGTGGTTCACCGAGATGCGCATGGTGGCCGCGTGCCACCAGTTTCCAAACCGGTCTTGGAACGTGCTCCCGTGCCCAGCGCCCGTCAAGAAGCCGCCGGGCTTCGATGAGAAGGGGCTGTGAGGCGAGTACTCGAAAGGTCCGAGGGGAGTGGCGGCGGTCGCGTAGCCGTCGGCGTAGACGTTGTACTCCGTGCCCGGACCGGCGTACTGCAGGTAGTACTGGTCTCGGTGTTTCGTGAGCCATGCACCTTCGATGTACGGCTCGGTGCCGTGCGTGCCGAAGATACGTGCGCTCAGCTTCTCAAGCAGTGTTCGCGGTGGCACCGAGACGTTCGACTCTCCGGGGCGTTCCCAACCTCGCTGTTGCGGCTGGCCGCCGATCAGATCAACGGCGTCTCCGATCGGTTGCAGTCGATCATCGACCTCGATGCCGCGCAAAGGCTCGTCGTTCGAGCAGCCCCAGTAGAGATACTTTCGACCGTCGTCATCCTGGAACAGGTTTGGGTCGTAGTGAGGAAAGGCGCTTTGCGCCACGGCTCGGAACGGAACCCGCAGCGGCTCAGGCGAGCTGAAGAATGGCGACGTCTCGCGTCGACGGGAGGCTGTGACGACGAGGTGGTCGTCCACGACGCGCGCATCAGGTGCGTAGTCGCCCACGGCGAGCCACGGCGCACGTTCGAACGTCCAGGAGGTCAGGTCGAGGGAGTGGAAGAACCCTCCACTCATCGACGCGAAGAGGTAGTAGCGATCGCCGAAGTGGACGATCGACGGGTCGGCCGATTCTCGATAGACGGCTCGAAACGGACCCCTCCCGAAGTCCTGGTAGCGGTAGGGGAGGTCGAGCGGATTGCAGATGACACTCATGACGGCCTCCTGGTTAGTGCCACGTGACAATACAACTCTACCGGGAGTTGACACGTGACAATGGGCTCTCTACGCTGGCCGCACGAGGACCGAGGACGCAGATGTCGCGGTCGCTGGAGGGCCCGACGATGGGCCGATGAAAGGTTTCTGATGACACGCGACGATGCGATCAACACGCCCCCCGCCAATAGTCCCATCGACGAGACTGCGCAGGCCGTAGCCGCAGACGAAGTCACGGGCAATGAGGCCGAGGAACGCCTCATCCCGCGAGTCGGCGCGGGGTTCACCGCCGTATACGGCTTCACCTACTTCGGCTTCTACCTGGTCCTCTTCATGCCCGCGTTGTTCAGCGTCGCCTACAAGGTCCAGCTGCTCGACCCCGCGAGCAAGGAGGCGAACCTCGGCCTCATTATCGGAGTAGGGGCGCTTGCGAGCGCGGTCTTTGGCCCCGTGATCGGAGTCTTCAGCGACGGCACGCGACTCGCGTGGGGTCGTCGCCGCCCGTATCTGCTGCTCGGCCTGATTCTCGCGGGTGTGAGTGCGACCGTGATCGCGCTCGCTCCCAACATCGTTATCGTGCTCCTGGGGTGGATCGTCGCCCAAGTCGCGACGAGCACGATCAGTGCCGCCGTCAACCCCACGCTGCCCGAGCGAGTGCCGCCGTCGCAACGCGGACGGCTGGGCGCGATCGGAGGCGTGGCAGCATCGATCGCCGGGGTCTTCGCGACCCTCGTCGGGAGCTTCCTCACCAGCAATCTTCTGCTCCTGTTCCTTGTCCCGGTGGGCGTATTCGCGGTCGGGGTCGTCCTCTGGTTGCTGGTGATCCCTGACGCGCCGGCGCCGGCCGCGGTGGCGTCGCGCTCGGCTCTCGGCGCTCTGCGATCGCTGATCTTCGACCCCCGCAAGCATCGCGACTTCGCGTGGGTGTGGATCGGGAAGTTCTGTCTGCAGGTCGGTACGGCGTTCTTCACGACTTACCAGCTGTACTTCCTGCTCGATCGCCTCGGCTACACGCCGGAGGAGGCCGGCCGCCAGCTCGCCGCCGCGGGCGGCGTGGCGCTTCTCGCCACGATCGGGTTTACGATCGGCGGCGGATTCATCTCCGACCGGCTCCGTCGGCGTAAGCCCTTCATCTATATCGCCGCCGGCATGATTGCCGCAGGCATGGTCGTTGCGGCGATCGCGCCCGACTTCCTGACCTACGTGATCGGCGGAACCTTGCTTGCCGCGGGTACCGGAGCGTTCAACTCGGTGGACCTGGCGTTCGCGGCCGACGTGCTCCCCGACAAGGCGGAGAGCGGGAAGTGGATGTCGATTTACCACCTTTCGGGCTCGCTCTCGAACGCCGTCGGTCCGGCTTTGGCCCCTGCGCTTCTCTTGATTGGGAGCACCGGCGCGAACTACATGGTGCTCTTCATCGCGGGCGGCGCGCTCGCCCTCGGCGCGGCTATCACCGCCGCCCGAGTCCGGGGAGCTCGATGACCGAGCATTGGCGCGCGGAGTTCATCAGTGGTGCGTCGCCGTCTGAGCCCGGAGATCCTGTGCTCTATTTCCGGCGTGAGTTCACCCTCGACCAGGCACTTCAGCGAGCGACCCTGCACGTCACAGCGCTTGGCGTAGTCCAAGCGCACCTCAACGGCCAAGTGGTCGGCGACGAGGTGCTTGCCCCTGGATGGACGTCGTATCGTCACCGCCTCTCTGTGAGTGCGCACGACGTTACGGACTTGCTTGCGGTTGGGGCGAACGTCCTCGGCGCTGTAGTAGGCGACGGATGGGCGGTCGGGCGGCTCGGATACGAGAACCGTCGCGGGCATTACAGCGACCGACCGGCAGTGTTCCTCCAACTCGTACTGGAATATGCGGACCGCACTGAGATCGTCGGTTCGGGGTCTGACTTCTCGTACGGTACCGGGGGCTTGCGGTCGAGCGGGATCTACGAAGGTGAGGAGTTCGACGCACGCCTCGAGCCCCGCGGTTGGAGCGAGCCGGGATTCGACGACAGCACTTGGCATCGAGCCCAACTCTTCGAGTGGGACCTCGCATCGCTGGTTGCCCCGGTTGCTCCACCAATTCGCCGGATCGAAGAGCTCGCGCCGGTGGCCGTCATGACGAGCCCCAACGGGCGTACCGTCGTCGACTTCGGGCAGAACATCTCTGGCTGGGTGCGCCTGACTGTCACCGGCGAAGCTGGCACGAGCATCGTGCTGCGGCATACCGAGTTCGTCGGTCCCGACGGGGAGCCCGACTACGAGCCGAACCGCACCGCACAGGCAACTGACCGTTACACGCTGGCGGGAAACGGCCTTGAGACCTGGGAGCCGCGCTTCACATTCCACGGCTTCCGGTACGTCGACGTCGAAGGATGGCCGGGGCAGATCGACGCCGACGCTTTGCGTGCCGTCGTCGTTCATAGTGACATGGAGCGAACGGGCTGGTTCGAAAGCTCGGACGAGCTCATCAACCGCTTCCATCAGAACGTCGTCTGGTCGATGCGTGGCAACTTCGTCGGGCTTCCGACGGACTGCCCGCAGCGCGATGAGCGCCTGGGCTGGACGGGGGATCTGAACGCTTTCGCCCCTACCGCCGTCTTCCTTTACGACGTTCGCGACGTGCTCGGTTCCTGGCTGATGGACCTCGCCGCCGAGCACGGCGAGAAGGGCTATGTGCCGTGGGTCGTCCCCGACGTACTCTCTCACCCGTCGGCTGCGACCGCGCTCTGGAGCGATGTCGCTGTGAGTCTTCCCTGGGTCCTTTATCAAGAGTACGGCGAACGAGACATCCTGGCACGGAGCTACGAATCGATGAGTTCTTTCGTGCGGCAGGTCGAGGGCCTGCTCGACGAGGGAGGGCTCTGGAGCACAGGGTTTCAGTTCGGTGACTGGCTCGATCCAGATGCGCCAGCAGACAACGCATCAGGCGGGAAGACCGACAAGCACCTTGTCGCGTCGGCGTACTTCTGCAAAGTGACTCGGGAGATGACCGCCGCAGCATTGGTGCTCGAGCGGGACGAAGACGCCTCGAGATTCCGGGCGCTGGCTGATCGTGTTCTTGCCGCGTTTCGTCATGAGTACGTAGCACCGTCGGGTCGAATGGTCGGCGAGTCGTCGACTGCGTATGCCCTCGCGCTGAACTTCGAACTCCTCGAAGGCGATGAAGTTCGCCGGGCAGGCGAGCGCCTCGCCGAGCTCGTCGCCGCGGCCGGGTACCGAATCTCGACCGGGTTCGCAGGCACGCCGCACGTCGCGGCTGCACTGAGCCGTACCGGGCACCTTGACGAGGCCTACCTCATGCTCATGCAGCGAGAGTGCCCCTCCTTCCTCTATCCCGTCATCATGGGGGCCACGTCTATCTGGGAACGGTGGGACTCCGTTCGACCCGACGGGAGTCTCAATTCGACCGGTATGACCTCGCTGAACCATTACGCCCTCGGCTCGATCGCGGACTGGCTCCACCGAGTCGTCGGTGGGCTGGAACGACTGGAGCCGGGGTGGAGACGCTTCCGGATCGCGCCGCAACCTGGTGGCGGTCTAACACACGCGAAAGTCGCGCATCTGACGCCGCTCGGCCATACCGAAGTCAGTTGGCGGATCGAGGGCGGGGAGATCGAGCTCGAGGCGGTCGTGCCCGAGGGAGCCACCGCAGACGTTGTGCTACCGCTACATCCGGACGGTGCCGTCGTCGAAGTCGGAGGAGGCCGACACGCCTGGAACTATCGGGTGCCGCATGGCTACGGAGTCCGCGCACTCCACACGATGGACACTCCGCTCAGTGAGATCGTCGCCGACCCGGCAGCGTGGTACAGCGTCACGCAGGTCTTGAATGAGCACCTGCCAGGAATCCCGATCGACGGCACCGCTCCCGAGGCCGCGGTGATGACCTTGACCATGCTTCTCAGTGTCGTGCCTGGACCTTCGCCGGAGCTTGAGGCTGCCCTCATCCGTGCCCTCGGCCAGGATTCGCGCGCCGAATGACCTCGCCTGATGCGCTCGGACTCTCGGGCACCCAGCTGTACCCGCTTGTCGAGTGGGACTTTCGATCGGCTGACTCGCAGGAGCAGCAATGGACCCAGATCCACCTGCCGCACGACGCAATGCTCAACGCCCGTCGCGGGCTCGATGCTTCGGGGGGTGCGGATACGGCCTGGTTCGAGGGCGGGGTGTATGAGTACCGCACTCGCTGGACGGCGCCCCAACTCGAAGGGTGGAGCGCTGCGCTGATGTTCGAAGGCGTGCAAGGCGATGCTGAGGTGCGCCTCAACGACCATGCGATGGGATCCGTTCGCAGCGGCTATATCGAGCAAGAAGTTGATGTGGGCGAAGCGGTGCGGTGGGGCGCGGAGAACGACATCAGGATCCTCGTCGATCACTCTCGCCAGCCGAGCGAACGCTGGTATCCGGGTTCTGGGCTTTATCGGCCGGTCCATGTCGTCCTGCGGCCCAGCACCCATCTCGATGGCGATGGAGTTCAGGTTACGACGCGCCTCGTTGAAGGCCGCGCTGAAGTCGACGTCCGCTATCGGCTTGTCGGTACGACCGCCCCTGACGAGGTGATGGTTGAGTTTGCACGCAACGGACGCCTGGTTGCCAGCGGCACCGATCAGATCCAGAGCGGCATCGTCCGCGTCGAAGTCGCTGAGCCGGAGTTGTGGAGTGCGCAGTCGCCAGCGCTCTACGACCTCACCGTTGCCGTGCTTGCTGCAGGCAAGACTCTGGACAGGCATCGGGAGAGAGTCGGACTGCGCACGGTCGCAGTGGATGCAACTGGTCTTCGAATCAACGGCGTAGACACGCTCCTTCGCGGGGCGTGCATTCACCATGACAACGGAATCCTCGGAGCGGCGACGCATCGAGCGGCCGAGTTTCGCCGCGTGGAAAAACTCAAGCAAGCGGGGTTCAACGCGATTCGGAGTGCCCACAATCCGATTTCGCGGGAGCTGCTCGACGCGTGTGACGAACTCGGCATGTACGTGCTGGACGAGCTGGCCGACTACTGGTTCGTCCGCAAGACGGCATTCGATCACTCGGACCGCTTTCGCGATACCTGGCAACAGGATGCTCGCTCGCTGGTGCGGAAGGACCGGAATCGCGCGTGCGTCATCATGTACGCGATTGGCAACGAGATCCCAGAGACAGCGACGCCGGCCGGGGTTGATTTGAGCCGGCAGATCGCTGAGTACGTTCGCGTGCTTGACCCATCGCGCCCGGCAACTCTCGCAGTCAACCTCTTCGTGAACACCCTCGTCTCACTCAACGCCTCGCCTTACAAGTCGGGCGAGCGCACGTCAAGCGACGCCGCGGAGCCGGAGAAGTCACTCGCGGGCAGCACTGAGGCGAACGTCATGGTTAACCACATCGGCAAGATGATGCACGTCGTGTCTCGATTGCCGCGCGCCGATCGGGCGTCGCGGGACGCATTCGCAACTGTCGATGTCGCGGGCTACAACTATGGGCTCGGTCGATACCGAGGCGACGCACGGCGGTACCCCGATCGCGTCATTCTCGGCACAGAGACCCTTCCGGGCGACGTTGCGCGCGCGTGGCGACTAGTCCAAGACATCCCGTCGGTCATCGGAGACTTTGTCTGGGCGGGGTGGGAGTATCTCGGCGAAGCGGGAGTTGCCGTCTGGGTGCCCGGAAAGCGCGCGGGGCTTTCAAAGCCGTACCCCTATGTCATTGCGGGTCCGGGAATGTTCGATCTCACGGGTCAGCCCGACGTCTCGCTTCGTCTGGCGCAGGCCGCATGGGGAACGCTTGACGCTCCGGCGATCGCCGTGAGGCCAGTCGACCGATCCGGTCAGCCCTATGTGCGGTCCGCATGGCGTACGACCGACGCGGTGGAGAGTTGGGCATGGCGTGGTTCTGGAGGTCGTCGAGCCGAGATTGAGGTGTACTCTCCCGACGAAGAAGTAGAACTCTTTCTCAATGGCCGCTCGCTTGGTCGACGCAAGACCGGCAGCTCGAGGGGGTTCCTCGCGAGGTACAGCCCTCTCTACGAGGCTGGAACGCTGGCCGCAGTGGGATACCGCGACGGCTCGGTGACTGGGGTCACCACGTTGCAGTCGGCCGACTCCGAGCTCCGACTCCGGCTGACCGCGGAACGTGGCTGGCTGGAGGCCGACGGATTCGACCTCGCATTCGTCAACATCGAGATCGTCGGATCGAACGGCGTGCGCGAGATGCTCGCTGACGAGGTAGTTCACGTGTACTGCGATGGGCCGGCCGATCTGATCGCCGTCGGAACAGCGGCTCCGTCGACCGAGGAGTCCTTTCTCGCGCCATTTGCCACGACATTCCGCGGTCATGCGCTCGCGATCGTCCGCGCACGAACGGAGGAAGGGGCCCTCCGACTGCGAGTGCGGTCGCGCTCACTCGGCGAGGCCTATGTCGACATATCGCTCGGCCTGCCATCCGATCAAACACGACCCTCGACCCCATCTCAGAAGGAGAATCTCGATGACGACATCAGACACGGGCGAACCCGACGTGCCCCTAGGCCGTAAGGCCGCCGCACTGTCCGGCGAGACGTTCTGGGACACGGCGGCGCTGCATGAGCTCGGCGTACGATCCCTGCGTCTGGCCGACGGGCCATACGGGCTGCGTCACCAGTCCGGCTCGCACGACCACCTCGCGATGTTCGAGAGCGACCCAGCCACCTGCTTCCCGCCGGGCGTTGCGATCGGCTCGAGTTGGGACCCCGAGTTGGCTGCTCTCTTGGGGAGCGCGATCGGACGTGAGGCGGCGGCGCTGGGCGTCGACATCGTCCTCGGCCCCGGCGTGAACATCAAACGCACGCCTCTGTGTGGCCGCAACTTCGAGTACTACTCAGAGGACCCGTTGATCTCTGGCGTGCTCGCTAGTGCGTTTACTCGCGCCTTGCAGGATCAGGGTCCCGGCGTTTCGCTGAAGCATTTTGCCGTGAACAACCAAGAGACGAATCGCCAGACGATCAGCGCGGATGTGGACGAGCGGACCCTGCGTGAGATCTATCTCCCTGCGTTCGAACGAGTCGTGAAAGAGGCTCGACCGGCCACGATGATGGCGTCCTATAACCGGGTGAACGGGACGTTCGCTTGGGCGAACGCTCGCCTGATGACGGAGATCCTTCGCGGAGAGTGGGGGTTTGACGGCGTCGTGGTCTCGGACTGGAGCTCGGTCAATGATCGAGCAGCCGCCCTACGGGCTGGACTGGACCTCGAGATGCCCTCGCCCCCAGGCGGCGATAGCGGACTCGCTGACGCGATCGCCGCGGGTTCGGTGACGGAAGAGGAAATCGACGTCGCTCTGGACCGGCTCCGTCAACTCAGCGGCACCGTCGGCCGTAGGAGTGGCGACGTGGACTTCGAAGCGCATCACGAGCTCGCGCGTTCCATCGCCGCGGATTGCGTTGTGCTGCTCCGCAATGAAGACTCGACCCTTCCGCTCGGGCCAGATAGTCGTATCGCCGTTATCGGCGCGTTTGCTCAGGAACCGCGATTCCAGGGCGGAGGAAGCGCTCACGTCAACGCCACTCGCGTCGACCGACCAGTGGACGAGATCCGTGCAACCGCCGCCGAGCTCGGCAGTTTTGTCGTCTTCGAGCCGGGTTCCCGGCTAGACGGCACCCCCGACGAGTCGCTCTACGCCGCAGCAGTCAACAGCGCAGCATCGGCCGACGTCGCCGTCGTGTTCGCCGGCCTTCCGGAAGAGAAGGAGTCCGAGGGCTTCGACAGGCCCGACTTGTACCTGCCCGCCGATCAGATCGCCATGATCCGGGCGGTCGCGGAGGTCGCACCGCGCACCGTGGTCGTCCTGTCCAACGGAGGAGTCGTATCACTCGAAGGTTGGCACGACGAGGTCGACGCCATCGTAGAAGGCTTCGTGCTGGGCCAAGGCGGAGGCCGCGCGATCGCTGACATCCTGTTCGGCCGCACGAACCCATCCGGACATCTCGCCGAGACGATTCCGCTACGCCTCGAGGACCACCCGTCGTGGCTGAACTTCCCGGGAGAACAAGGTCACGTGCGGTATGGCGAGGGGGTCTTCGTCGGCTACCGGCACTTCTCTACCGCCTCCTCGGCCGTGCGGTATCCATTCGGCCACGGCCTCTCGTACACGACGTTCGAGACGACGTCACTCGAGGTCGATCTACTCGGTGAGGACTCAGCGATCGCGCGAGTCACCGTTCGAAACTCGGGCGAACGTTCCGGGAAGCACGTCGTTCAGATCTACGTCGGAGCTGACGCCGGACCGGTACGTCGACCGGTTCGAGAACTCCGTGCGTTCGCAAAGGTGGGACTGGAGCCCGGCGAAATCCGAACGCTCGAGATCGCCCTCGATCGGCGCGCGTTCAGCTACTGGGACATCGAAGCGAACGATTGGGTCGTCGCGGCTGGCGACTACCGAATCGAAGTGTGCGCAGATGCACAGACCGTCCTCGCGTCGGACGTGGTGAGACTCGCGGGCGACGTCATCGACGTCGAACTCACCGTCGACTCCACGATGGCCGCATGGCTCGACCACCCGAAGGCGGGGCCCCTTACCGCAGAACTTCTCGGGTTCTCGACTGCTCAGGTACCAGAGGAGCAGATGGCGATGGTGCGTTCGATGACGATGCAGCAGTTCGTGCGGATCTCGGGCTTCGACGTTCCCGATGCGGCACTCGAGCCCATCATGGCGATCACTCGTGGAAAGGCGGAAGCATGAATCTGGCAGAGAAAGTCATCGTGGTGACCGGTGCCGGCAACGGGATGGGTCGCGAGGTCGCGCTTCAGCTCTTGAGCCGGGGTGCGAAGGTCGCGGGAGTCGATCTCAACCGAGACGGGCTCGAGGAGACGGCCCGCCTGGCGGGTGCGAGCTCAGCGCTTACTCTGCATCCAACCGACGTCACTCGCCTCGACGACGTCGGAGCTCTCCCGTCCGAAGTGGTCGCCGCGCACGGTCAGGTTGACGGGCTGGTGAACATCGCGGGCATCATCCATCGATTCGTGCCTTTCGCCGAGCTCACGCCGGTCGAGGCCGAGCGAGTCCTCGCTGTCAACTTCTGGGGCACGGTAAACACCTGCCGGGCGTTCCTGCCTTATCTGATGGACCGACCGTCGTCGGTGCTGGTCAACATGTCGAGCCTCTCCGCGCTCGTTCCTTTCGCCGGTCAGACCTTCTATGGAGCGAGCAAGGGCGCAGTCAAGCAGTTCAGCGAAGGCCTCTACGCGGAGTTGCATGGCACGAACGTCCACGTGTCGACGATCTTCCCGGGCAACATCAGCACGAACCTCACCGGCAACTCCGGCGTCGAGATGATTTCCGCGGGAGGGCGCAAGGTTCGCGCGACCACGCCGGCCGACGCCGGTCGTCAGATCGTGACCGGGATCGAGCGGGGCCGCTTCCGCATCCTCGTCGGCGCTGACGCGCATTTGCTGAGCCGACTCGCTCGCGTCGCAGCTGGTGCGACGACCCGTTTCGTCGCGGCCCAGATGAAGTCCGTCATGTCTTTCACCCCGTCGAGGAGCACCCGATGACGACTACTTTCCCTGCCGGCTTTCTCTGGGGCGCCGCCACCGCGGCGCACCAAATCGAAGGCAACAATCTCAACAACGACTGGTGGGCGCTCGAGCAGGTGGCCGCCGACTACGGGCTCGAGCCGAGCGGCGACGCGCTCGACAGCTACCACCGTTACGCCGAGGACATGCGACTTCTCGCCGCAGCCGGCCTCGACAGCTATCGCTTCAGCCTTGAGTGGTCGCGCATCGAGCCGTTGCCGGGCAAGTTCTCACGAGCAGAACTCGCGCACTATCGGCGGATGATCGAGACGGCGACAGCACTCGGACTGACGCCCGTCGTCACACTTCATCACTTCACGCACCCCGCTTGGTTCGGAGCGCGCGGGGGCTGGCTGTCTCCAACCGCAGTGGACGACTTCGTCCGCTTCGTGGGACAGGCATGCCAGATTCTCATGGATGTCGAATGGGTCATCACGATCAATGAGCCGAACGTGCTCGCCATAACGCACGGTGGGCAGCGCCAAGTGGCAGAAGGAAAGCCGTATCCCATGAATGCGCTGCCGGATCAGCAGATCGGCGATGCCCTCATCGCGGCTCACCGCGCGGCAGTCCCGATCGTGCGAGCTCGCACGGAGGCGAAGGTCGGGTGGAGTGTTGCCAACCAGGCCCTCACGCTCACGCCCGGCAATGAAGACAAGCATGCCGAGGTGCAGTGGTTGATCGAGGACAAGTACCTCGAGGCGGCGAAGGGCGACGACTTCGTGGGCGTGCAGTCGTATACGAGCCAACCCGTCGACGCCGACGGCATCGTCCCGCACCCGCCCGCAGACGACAACACGCTCATGGGCTGGGCCTACCGCCCCGATGCACTGGGCATTGCGGTCAACCACACGCGTGACGTGCTTCCTGACACCCCGATCCTCGTGACGGAGAACGGGATCGCGACGTCCGACGATGCGCGGCGGATCAGCTACACAAAACGCGCACTTTCGGACCTCGCGGAAGCGATCGAAGACGGCGCGGATGTCCGTGGATACCTCCACTGGAGCCTCCTCGACAACTTCGAGTGGGGACACTGGGGCCCGACGTTCGGGCTCATCGCCGTCGACCGAGAGACCTTCGAGCGTCATCCCAAGCCCAGCCTCGCGTGGCTCGGCGAGTTCGCACGTCGCCACACCCGCTGACGTGAGTGACGCACCGCCGATACGGGTAGGCATCCTCGGTGCCGCCCACATCGTGAAAGGAGCGCTCCTCACGCCCGCCCGATCCGTCAGCGACGTCGCGGTCACGACCCTCGCGGCACGTGATTCTGAACGTGCGCGCCGCTATGCCGCGCACCATGGCATCCCGACGGTACGAGCCAGCTACGAGGAGTTGTTGGGGGACGAGGAGGTCGACGCCGTCTACATCGCGCTTCCCGCGGCCCTTCATGAGCGATGGATGCTCGCCGCGATCGACGCGGGCAAGCACGTGCTGTGCGAGAAGCCGTTCACCAGTAACGCCGTCGCCGCCCGACGAGTCGCAGAACGCGCACGCGCCTCGGGCTCGATCGTCATGGAGGCATATCACTCGCGATATCACCCTCTTTACGCGCGTATTCGACGGATCCTGGAGTCGGACGAGATCGGCCGACCCCGCACGGCATCCGCGCACTTCTTCGCAGCGATCCCACCTGGACCCGACATCCGATGGACGTACGCCTTGGGTGGCGGAGGGCTGCTCGACATCGGGTATTACCCGCTTCGCATGCTGAGGGATCTTGTCGGGGAGGTTGAGTCGGTCGACCGTGCAAAGGCCTATGGCGATGAGGTCGATCGCGCGATGTCTGTCTCATTGACGCTCGCGGGAGGTGTGCGCGCGGACATGCGGTGCGCAATGTGGTCCCGCAGGCTGATGGGGATGGGGTTTGCGGTGCAGGGGACCACTGGTGCGATGACGGTCTCGTTTCCCTTTCACCCACACCTGGGGGCGCGAGTGCGAGTACGGACGGCGAGTGGCAAACGTGAAGAGCGAACTGATCGCGCGCATTCGACCTACCGACACCAGCTCGTCGCTTTCGCGGACGCGGTTCGATCTGGAGCGCCCGTCGCCACTGGCGCCGACGCCGCCGCCACTCACCTTGATTGGGTCGACTCGATCTACGAGGCGGCCGGGTTCACAAAGCGACCATCCATCGGCGTTGACTCGTCGCGTTCTCCCTAGCTCGATGGGCAGCGAGTTCACCCTTGAAGTGACCAATGCGGAACACTTGCTACATATTCGCACTCCTGGTTTGCTTGAGATGCGTTGGGTCGATCTCGCGGCTCCGCCGGAGAAGTCGACGCTCGACCCGCCCGTCGCAACTCGAGACGGAGTCGTTATGTCTACACCCACGGTTCTCGTCGACGGCGCCCGGCCTGTGCGAACGATCCTGAGGATGCTGCGCCGGCGTCCGGGCCGGATGACGGTGGCAGTCGCGGCTTTCACCATCAAGGAGATCCCCGTCTGGTTCCTTCCGGCGATCACCGCAGCGATCATCGACATCGTCGCGCGCGGTGGTTCCGTCTACGAGGTACTCGGATGGTTCGCCGTTGCGGCCCTGCTGCTCCTGCAGAACTATCCCAACACCCTGCTTTACACGCGGAGTTACATGACTGTCGTGCGCGGACTGGGCGCCGACCTGCGCAACGGCTTGACCGCCCGTCTCCAGAGTTTGTCGTTGGGGTACCACGCCCGTGTGAGTTCCGCGGTCGTGCAGACGAAAGTCGTGCGAGACGTCGAGAACGTCGAGATCGCGTTGCAACAGGTCACGCCGCCCCTGCTTTCGGCGGTCACCGTCCTTGTTGGCGCCTTTGCAGTGACCGCAGTCTCTGTGCCGGCGTTCGTCCCGATCTATCTCCTGACGATCCCGATCGCGATCGGACTTCGGGCGTCGCTTCGGCGGAAGATCGACGCATCCAATGCCGTCTTCCGACGCGAGATGGAAGGTCTCGCGTCTCGGGTCGGCGAGATGGCGTCACTCATTCCGGTGACCAGGGCACATGGGCTCGAAGACGTTGCGGTCACCCGCGTCGCCAGTCGAGCCGAAGAGGTGCGGAAGGCAGGGCTCAATCTCGACATCTTGAACGCGCGTGTGTCAACGGTGTCGTGGATCACCATGCAACTGCTGGGCGCCGCATGCCTGATGCTCGCAGCTGTCTTCGCGCTCACCGGCATCCTCCCGATCACGCCGGGTCAAGTGGTGCTGTTGGCGACGTACTTCGCCTTGCTGACGCAAGGCCTCACCCACCTGCTCATGCTCCTGCCGGTGACGGCGCGGGGAGTCGAATCTGTCCGATCGATGGCCGAGGTCATGCAAGAGCCCGATCTCGAGCTCAACGAGGGGAAGCGTGAAGTCGAAGCAGTCGTCGGCAGGCTCACCCTGGTCGGCGCCGCGCACCGCTACCACGGCGTCGACGAGGATGCGGTTCAGGATGTCGACCTCCTGATCGAGCCCGGAGAGACGGTCGCATTCGTTGGTCCGTCGGGATCGGGGAAGTCGACGCTTCTCAATCTCGTCCTCGGGTTCATACGACCCACCCGCGGCCGCATCATGCTCGACGACGTGGACATGCAGGAACTCGATCTGCGCACCGTGCGTCGCTTCGTCTCTGTGGTTCCTCAAGACCCCGTGCTCTTCGAGGGATCGATCAGGGAGAACGTTGCCTATGGGATGCCTCACGCGTCAGATCACGAGGTACGAGAAGCGCTCTCATCGGCGAACGCGCTCGAGTTTGTTGACGCACTACCCCAAGGTTGGGACACGGTAGTGGGGGAACGCGGAGCGCGACTCTCGGGTGGTCAACGACAGCGCCTCACGATCGCGCGAGCTCTTGTGAGGAACCCGCGCATCTTGCTGCTCGACGAAGCGACGAGCGCTCTCGACCCTGAGTCGGAAGAACTAGTCAAGGAAGCGCTTGGTCGCCTCATGCAAGGGCGCACGACTCTTGTCGTGGCCCACCGCCTCTCGACGATCAAAGAGGCGGACCGGATCGTCGTTCTCGAGGCCGGTCGCGTCGTCGAGCAAGGCACGCACGCGCAGCTCGTAGCCCGCCGAGGGCGCTACGCGAGTCTGCACACGAAACAGGCGGGGTAGAAATATGCGGCACAACGCGACGGTTGACGGGCTTCATTTCCGGGACCTCAACGGCAATGGCGTCATGGATCCTTACGAGGATCCGCGCCGCAGTCCTGAAGAGCGAACGAGCGATCTACTTGAGCGACTGTCTGTGCCCGAGAAGGTCGGTCTGATGTTCCAGACCGTGATCGAAATAGGACACGGCGGAACTCTCCTGGAGCGGCCCGGAGCAATCAGCAAGTCGCCGACGTCGGAGGTTGTGCTGAGCAAGCACCTCTCTCACTTCAACGTTCATGCGCTCGGGAGTGCCCGTGATGCTGCAGCATGGAACAACCGCCTGCAGCGCCTCGCCGAGTCAACGCCTCACGGCATCCCTGTGACGATCTCGACGGACCCGAGGCACGCGTTCGTCGAGAACGCCGGCGCCTCCTTCGCGGATGGCCCGTTCTCCAAATGGCCCGATGGACTTGGGCTTGCCGCGATCGACGACCCACGGCTGACGGAAGAGTTCGCAGTATTCGCCCGCGATGAATATCGCGCGGTCGGCATACGCGCCGCGTTGCACCCGCAGATCGATCTCGCGACCGAACCTCGGTGGTGTCGCCAACTGCAAACCTTCGGCGCGTCCCCGTCGCGTGTCGCCGCGCACACGGTCGCCTACCTCCGGGGATTTCAGGGCGAGTGCCTTGGCCAAGGCGGCGTGAGCTGTATCACCAAGCACTTCCCCGGTGGCGGACCGCAGAAGGATGGCGAAGACGCTCACTTCCCGTATGGCCGGGAGCAGGTGTACCCGGCGAGGGCATTCGAAGATCACCTCGCGCCCTTTCGCGCGGCCATCGAAGCGGGGTCCGCGGGGATCATGCCCTACTACGGCATGCCTGAGGGCCTGGAGCTGGACGGTGAAGCCATCGAGGCGGTCGGCTTCGCGTACAACCGGCAGATCCTCGACGGTCTGCTGCGCGGGGAGCTAGGTTTCGATGGCGTCGTCTTGAGCGACTGGGAGCTTGTCAACGATAACTACGTGGGCGACCAGGTGCTCCCCGCCCGGGCGTGGGGCGTGGAGCACCTCGATCCGCATGAGCGGATGATCAAGCTCCTCGATGCCGGCGTCGATCAGTTCGGCGGCGAAGAGTGCGTCGAGGTGCTCCTCTCGCTGATCGCCGCAGGCGCGGTCAGCGAAGAGCGCATCGACCAGTCCGTGCGCCGGATCCTCCTCGTGAAGTTCCGCCTGGGGCTGTTTGACAACCCGTTCGTCGATGAGGATGCGGCGGATGAGCTCGTCGGTACCCCTCAGGCGCGCGCGGCCGGCGCCCTCGCGCAGTCCCGGTCAGTGGTTGTCCTGGAGAACCGATCGCTCGGGGAAGCAGTTGCGTTGCCGCTCACTCGCGGCCTCCGGATCTATGCCGAGGGCATCGATCCGCAATCGCTCGAAAAGTACGGCACGGTAGTCGACTCCATTAGAGACGCCGACGCCGCGATCCTGCGGCTTTCTGCTCCTTTCGAACCGCGAAACGATCTCTTCCTCGAGTCCTACTTCCACCAAGGGAGTTTGGAGTTCCCTCCCGGCCTCATCTCTCGCCTCGCCGCGCTCCGTAAGCATGCTCCCCTCGTCATCGACATCGCGCTGGATCGGGCTGCTGTCGTCGGGCCGATCGCCGACCTCGCATCCGCGCTCACCGTGACGTTCGGTGTCTCCGACGACTCCTTGCTTCGGGCACTGTTCGGCGAGGTGAATCCCATAGGTCGGCTTCCGATAGCCCTGCCGAAGTCGATGGATTCCGTCCGTGCGGTGGAATCAGACGCGGGCCTGAGGGGCGACGCAATTCTGTACGAGCTTGGCTTCGGTCGTGTGCTCAAGCCGTGATCCGCGCGCGTCAGCCGCAGTACGGGGAGGGGCCGCGCGCGCCCTACGGGAGCGTCGAGGCGGTCTCCGGCAACGACCACTCGAAGAACGCCCGCATCGCAGGTTCCATCTCGGCCGAAGGGTCGATCAGCCATTGCAGCTGAACGCCGTCCCAAGTTCCGATCAGCAGGCGTCCCAGAAGAGCGGGGTCGCGGCCGGGGTCGACACGGCCTCGGTCCTGGTCGTAGGCGAAGGCGCGAGCAAGCTCGCTAGCCTTCCGTTGATACCGCTGCACGAACCACTCGTGAGCCGGATGGTTCGGAGCGGAAGACTCCGCCGCGAGGATTGCGAAGAGCCTCAGCAGCTCGGGGCGTTCAACACTCGATCGCACTCGTTCGACAGTCGCGCGCGCCACACCGTATGCCGTGCACGCGGCGTCAAAGTCAAACTCCGCGTAGCCAGTTGTCGTGGTGTCGGCCCTCTCGAGCACCGCTTCAAGCAAGTCGTACTTCGTCCCGAAGTGATGCACGATGCTCGTCAGACTCAGGTCGAGTTGACGAGCGATGTCGCGCAGGGAACCGCCGCTGTAGCCGTAGGTGGCGAACACGGTCGTCGCAGCATCGAGGATGTCGATCGATCGTTGCGCCGACTTCGCGTAGGGCCCCCGAGTCCCTGGAACTTTCGTGCTGCTCATAGGGCGACCTTAGTTCGCTCACCGATCCTCACGTGTTCCCGCGCCCAGCGATGGGGGGAGTAGCCGCCTGTTCTGGAAAATGTAGCAGTCGTGACAATTTGGATGTACTCTTCAGTCACCAAGGGTGCCCGCGTCGGGCTCCCCATGTTCACAAGGAGGTAAACATGAACCTGAGAAGCACGCGCATGCGAAGGGGAGCCGCAGCTGCGGCCTCACTCGCGATGGCATCGGCCCTGCTGGTCGGATGCACCAGCCCGGGTGAGCCTGGCGTCGCGACCATCGACGTGATGGTCGGAGCCAACGACATCAGCGAGGAGCAGATCGCCGAGTTCGAGGCGGCCAACCCGGACGTCAAGGTCAACATCGTCCTGTACGACCTGGCTCGCCTGAACACGCTCCTCGCGTCCAGCAGTCCGCCGGACATCGCATTCGGCAACGCGGTGGGGAGCGCCAACTTCAACGCGCGTGGCCTCGCCACCGACCTGACGCCCTACCTCGCGGCAAGCGACGTTCTTACCGAAGACGACCTCCAGCCGGTCAATGACGCGTTCCGTTGGGACGGTCAGCAGAGCGGCGTTGGCCCGCTGTACGGCATCGTGAAGGACTGGAGCCAGGACAACACGCTCTGGTACAACACGGCGCTCTTCGACGCCGCCGGCGTCGAGTACCTCAGCGACACCGAGCCGATCAGCTACGACGAGCTCCTCGAGATCGCGAAGCAGCTCACCAAGGTCGAGGGTGGCACGACGGCCGTCTACGGGCTGGGCATGGAGTGGCAGTGGTCGCTCTACGGTCCGCTTTCTGCGATGGTCGCTCAGCAGGGCGAGCGCCTCTACAACAGCGACATGACCGAGATCGACTTCACCACGCCGGCGGCCCAGCGCGCCCTGCAGTGGTTCGTGGACTTCGGCCAGTCGGGCGTCGGGCCCACGTCGCTCAACCCGCTTCCGGACGGTTCGGACTACTCGACCTTCGCGGCCGAGCGTATGGCGATCACTCAGGACGGATACTGGTTCGGCGGAAACTTCGCCGGTGAAGGTGCCCTGCAGACGGTCCGTTTCGCGCCCGCTCCGGTGATGGGCGACACCCCCGCGGCCATGAGCTTCGGTGGTGCCGGTCTCTGGATCCCCGCGCAGTCGGACGCCAAGGACGCCGCGTGGAAGTTCATGGAGTACTTCATGGCAGGGTCGCCGGCTGAGGGACGTGCGTCCAGCGGTTGGGGCCTCCCGTCACTCAAGTCGCTGGCCGACCGTCTGCCGCAGGATCTCCCGTACCAGCAGCAGGCCTATGCGGTCGTCCAGAGCCAGCTCGAGAACACGGTGCCGCTCCCGGACTCGCCGTACATCTCGGCGGGACTTCTCCAGGACACGATCGACAAATACCTGCAGCAGGCGATCAAGGGCGAGCTGAGCGTTGAGGAAGCCGGTGAGCAGCTGACGGATGCGCTGAACGAGGCCCTCGCGCAGGGCGTCGACCAGCTCGGCTAAGGAAGCACGGAATGGCTCACAAGTGGACCCGGTACCCGAAGCGCGCGTTTTACGCCTTCGTGGCACCCTGGGCGATCGGATTCTTGCTGCTCACGGCAGCGCCCATGGTGTACGGGTTCCTTGTGAGCCTGACCAACTTCGACGGCAGCTCGCCCCGCTACCGGTGGGTCGGCCTGCGCAACTACGTCGAGCTGTTCTCTGACGGCGACGTCTGGGCGGCACTCGTGAGGACGCTGGCTTTCACAGCTATCGTCGTGCCGCTCAGCGTCGCCGGCTCGCTCGGTCTTGCAGTCCTCATCAATCGACGGCTACGTGCCCTCGGGCTCTGGCGGACGATCTTCTTCCTGCCGTCGGTGGTTCCGATTGTCGCTATGGCAATCATGTGGAAGCTCGTCTTCAACAAGGACTCCGGAATCCTGAACGCCATTCTGAGCGTGCCGGGCATCCAGCCGATCGCGTGGCTCGTCGACCCGAACGTCTTCTTCGCGCTCATCGTCCTCATGCTCTGGGGTCTGGGTGGCGGCATGATCATCATGCTCGCAGCTCTCCAGGGAGTTCCGGCCGAGCTCGAGGAAGCCGCAATCGTCGATGGCGCCGGGCGGTGGACTGTGTTCCGGCACGTCACCGTCCCGATGATCTCTCCGATCCTCTTCTTCCAGGTTGTGACCGGCGTCATCGCCGCGCTCCAGGTCTTCATTCAACCCATGCTGCTCACCAACGCATCGGGCATCTCGGTTGTCGGGGGAGTGCCCGACAGCAACACGCTCTACATGGTGCAGGTCTACGAGGAGTTCTTCCTCAGCAACCGTTTCGGTTACGGATCCGCGATGCTCTGGATCTTCTTCCTGATCATTCTCGGCCTCACGCTGGTTCTGCTCCGCTCAAGCAAATCGTGGGTTCACTACGAGGTCGACGCTGAAGGAGAAGCCCGATGACAACTACTGCCGCTCCGCGCCGCCGCGGACTCTTGGCGGGCCGGCGGAGGCTCAACAAGCGCCCGTCCGTTGCCGTTTACGTCATCATCCTGTTGCTCTGCGTGTTCTTCATCGGGCCGTTCATCTGGCTAGTGCTGGCGGCGCTCAAGACTCCTGCCGAATGGGCCTCGTTTCCCATTCAATTACTCCCGGAAGTGCCGCAATGGGATAACTTCATCGGCGCTGTCAACGCGATGGACTTCCTCGGTTATGCCCGCAACTCGTTGTTGCTCGCGACGGTGTATTCCGTCCTGATCACGCTGTCGAGTGCAGCAGTCGGCTTCGGCTTCGCGCGCCTACGAGCGCCCGGCAAGCGTGCGCTCTTCGTAGTCCTGTTGTCGACGATGATGATCCCGCAGATCCTCACGCTGTTGCCGACCTACATCTTGTTCTCGCGGATCGGCCTCGTGGATACCTACTGGCCGTGGATTCTCTGGGGCCTAGCCGCGTCGCCATATTTGGTCTTCCTCTTCCGGCAGTTCTTTGCCGCGATCCCGCGGGAGCTGGAGGATGCAGCAATCATCGACGGAGCAGGGTGGTTCCGCATCTTCGTAACGATCTTCCTGCCCCTATCTCGTCCGGTGCTGATCACTTCCTTCTTGCTGTCTTTCACCTGGACGTGGGGTGACTACATCGCGCCTGCGCTGCTCCTTGGGATCGACAACACGACGCTCGCCGTTGCGATTACGGCCTGGTATCAGGACCCGAACGGCAACGTGATCCCGACTCTTCAGGCGGCCGCCGCCGTGCTGTACATCCTGCCTGTGCTGGCGATCTTTTTCTTCGCGCAGCGGTACTTCGTGCGATCGGCGGTCTCGTCGGGCATCAAGGGCTGACCGCCTCATCCGAACCCGCACGACGCGGGACCAACCGACCAAAGCCCCACGAGGGCGAGCAACAAGGAGCTATTACCCATGGATTCGCGTGCCCGCGCCGCGGAACTGCTGAGCCGGATGACGCTCGCTGAGAAGGTCTCGCAGCTGACGTCGATCATCCCGACGATGCTCTTCGATGCCGACGGAATTCGATCGGCCGTCGCGGAGAAGAAGCTCGCGAACGGCATCGGCTATGTCGAACCGCATATGGGCGGATTCCCGGCGACCGCCGCCGGGCTAGCGCGTCTCAACAACGAGCTGCAACGCTACCTCGTCGAGCAGACCCGCCTCGGTATCCCGGCCATCATGCATATCGAAGCGCTCAACGGCGTCAACGCTCCAACCTTCACGTCCTTTCCCACGGCGATCGGTCTGGCCGCCACCTGGGACACGTCGAGCGTCAATGAGATGGCGGATCTGACCCGACGCCAGATGCGCGCCGTGGGACTCCACCACGCGCTCTCACCACTGCTCGACGTTGCGAGGGACGCGCGTTGGGGTCGGGTGCACGAAACGTACGGCGAGGATCCCTATCTCGTCAGCGCGCTTGGCGTCGCGTTCGTCCGCGGGCTGCAGGGTTCGTCCTTCAGTTCGGGAGTCGTCGCGACGGGCAAGCACTTCCTGGCCTACGCGATGAGCGAGGCCGGCCTCAACATGGCCACCGTTCCCGTGGGGCCACGCGAGCTTCGCGAGGTCTAC
This sequence comes from Pseudolysinimonas sp., assembly GCF_057350545.1. NCBI lineage: Bacteria > Bacillati > Actinomycetota > Actinomycetes > Micrococcales > Microbacteriaceae > Pseudolysinimonas > Pseudolysinimonas sp. Next base: position 47,263 of record NZ_JBMRCP010000076.1, read on the forward strand.
GCACGTCCTTTCGCGGCGGCGATTGAGCTCGCCGGGCTGCGTTCGATGATGAACTCGCTCGCGGATTGGGACGGTGTCCCGGCGGCTGCGGACCCTCGTATTTTCCGGCACCTGCTGCGCGAGGAGCTGGGGTTCGTCGGGACGGTCCAGTCGGACTGGAGCTCGATCGAGAACCTGGTCACACACCACCGGGTGGCGCGTGACGCGCGCGAGGCGGGGATCCTGGGTCTGAGAGCGGGTATCGACGTCGAGCTGCCGGCGCCGTTCGGATACGGCGACGCGCTGATCGACGCGGTGCGTTCCGCCGAGATCGATGAGCAGATCATCGACGAGTCGGTCCTTCGTGTCCTCACAGACAAGTTTGACCTCGGGCTCTTCGAGAACCCGTACGTTCAGGACGACCCCATTCGGGTGATGTCGATCGCGACCGAGGGGCAGTCTCTCTCGCGACAGCTGGCGCGCGACTCGGTCACGCTCCTTAAGAACGAGGGCGATCTCCTCCCGCTCTCGAGCGCTCAACGGATCGCGCTCATTGGCCCACATGCGGAGCTCGTGGGTGCCGCGTTTGCGCCATACACCTTCCCCGCCTTCATCGCCCTCTCCCGCGCTCTCCTCGGTGGCGGTACCAGCTCCATGGTCGGCGTCGAGAATCTCGACACGTTCCAACCCGACGCGTCCTACATCCAGCGGGAGATCGGCGATCTTCTGTCGATGGATGAGAACGAGTACGCCTCAACTCAGTATGGCGCCGTCTCGCTAGCCGATGCGCTGGGGGCCTTGCTCCCCGATGCCGAGTTGATCGTAGCCGAAGGGTGCGACATCGATGGCGGCCTGGAGAAGATCGCCGCCGCCGTCGAGGCGGCGCGTGGTGCCGACGTGGTGGTGCTCGCGCTCGGCGGGCTCGCGCGCTGGTTCTTCAGCGAACGCACCGAAGGTGAGGGTGCGGATATTGCCGACATCAGGTTGCCAGAGGCGCAACGCCAGCTCGTGCGGGCCATCTCGGAGCTCGGCGTGCCGACGGTCGGCGTCGTCTTTTCCGGGCGACCGGTCGCTTTGGGTGACCTGGAGTCTGCCCTCGACGCGATCGTGCTGGGATACTTCGGGTCTCAGTTCGGAACTCGCGCGGTTGCCGAAGTGCTGAGCGGAGACGCAGAACCTCGCGGTCGCCTTCCCTACAGCATCCCGCGCACACCCGGCCAGGTCCCGATCCACGTCGGCCAGCGGTTCGGCAGCGGCTACCGCCGACGCGACGACGACGAGCACGGGGGCTACATCGACGTCGACGCGACGCCGCTATACCCCTTCGGGCACGGTCTCAGCTACACGCGATTCGAGTACTCGGAACTGGAACTGAGCGCCACGTCCGTCGCCGCCGAGGGACAAGTTGACGTGTCGGTGACTGTTCGCAACGCGGGCGCGCGCTCGGGCGCCGAGATCGTCCAGCTCTACGTCGAGGACGAAGCGACAGGTGTCACCCGTCCAGCGCAGCAGTTGGCGGGCTTCCACCGTCTCGAACTCGCACCGGGCGAGGCGGCGCGAGTGACCTTCACGCTGCGTCTGCCCCTTCTCGCGTATCTCTCTCTCGACGAGCGCTGGATCGTGGAACCGGGCCCAATGACCATTTCCTTCGGCCCTTCATCCGCCGGGCGTCCCGAATATCTCGTCTTGGACGTCGTCGGAGAAACGGCGGACGTGACGAACAGCCGTGTATACCTCACCGACTCGGCCGCGGTAACCATCTCCAACCGGAAGCAGACACGTTGACGTACGAACACCTCATCGGCCCGGGGCGCGCCACTATTCCCGAGGGATTCTTACTCGGTGCCGCCACGGCCTCCTATCAGATCGAGGGCGGCGCCCGTGCAGACGGGCGCGGGCCGTCGATCTGGGACACCTTCGCGCACACGCCAGGGAAGACGGCTGGTGGTGACACAGGGGATATAGCGGCCGATCACTATCACCGAGTCGACGCGGACCTCGACCTGATGGCAGAGCTCAACCTCGACGCGTATCGATTCTCGATCTCGTGGTCGCGTCTGATGCCGACGGGGGAGCGGGACATCAACGCCGCAGGCGTCGCGTTCTACGACCGCCTGATCGACGGACTGCTGCAACGAGGCATCGCCCCGGTGGTGACGCTCAATCACTGGGACCTTCCGCAGGCTCTCGAAGATCGCTTCGCAGGATGGCGCGGTCGCGAGACCGCGTACGCCTTCGAGCGTTACGCGGAGATCGCAGCGAAGGTCTACGGCGATCGTGTGGCTATCTGGTCGACGCACAACGAACCATGGAACAACTCGTTCTCGGGCTATGGCAGTGGCGCTTTCGCTCCGGGCGGCACAAGCCACGCGGATGCCCTCCTCGCGGCACACCATCTCAACCTGTCTCATGGCTTGGCTGTCGCCGCGTTGCGCAGGACTCTCACCAAGGTCGACGCTCAGGTCTCCGTGGCGCTCAACATCTTCCGGGTCGAGGCGGCGACGGACAGCTTCGAGGACGTCGATGCCGCCCGCCGGTTCGACGCGACCGCGAACCGCGTGTTCACCGGACCGATGCTTCGCGGCGCCTACCCGGACGATCTGATCGCCGACACCGAGCGGTTCACCGACTGGGCATTCGTCCGCGAAGGCGACGTCGAACTTTGTCACCAGCCGCTCGACTTGATCGGCGTCAACTACTACGAGGTCATGCACGTCCGGGCGAATCCGAACTTCGATCCGTCGACCGTGAGCCTCGGCGGGACGGCGTTCCCGGGTTCGGAGCGAGTGGAGTTTGTACGACGTGACGAGCTGGCTCGTACCGCGATGGATTGGGGTGTCGAGCCCCGCGGTCTGGAAGATCATCTCGTCGACCTCTCGTCCGAGTTCCCGGGCCTGCCGATCATGGTGATGGAGAACGGCGCGGCCTTCGATGATGAGGTCGTGTCGACACAGACCGGTCCCGCCGTCTTCGACCACGCTCGCGCGTCCTACATTCGCGACCACATGGCGGCGACCCTCCGCGCGCGTGAACGAGGGGCGAACGTGGCCGGATATCTCGTCTGGTCGCTCCTCGACAACTTCGAATGGGCACTGGGGTACGGTCCCAGATTCGGCATCGTCAGGGTCGACTACGACTCGCTTGTTCGCATTCCGAAACTCAGCGGCCGCTGGTTTGCAGAGCTCTGTGCGAGTCGACGAGTGCCCGATCTCTTGACTTGACCTCTCGCCAGATCGTGCTGCGCGATCCGCCCATGCTCCGTTAGTAGCGAGTGCGAGGCCGCGCCGTCCATCCGCGATCTAAAATGTGCTCACTGTTCCAAATTGCCGCAAACACGCGGCTCCCTCGGACTCGCTAAGGAGTGCTGTGAAGCAAGGAAGTGCCGCCCGCCACTGGTCCGGCCCGTACCTGCGTCGCGAGGACGCAGCCTTCGCGGTCGTCGGCGTCGAAGTGCATAACTCGTCGTCCAGTACCGCTGACCAGATCGCCCGCTCTTTCGCGACCGCTTCCGGCCTCGGAGCCAACACCGTGCTCGCGCCCGTGGCGTGGAACTTGTTCGAACCTGAAGAAGGAGTCTTCGATCCGGCGCTGATCGAAATCATGATCTCGACTGCGCGCGATCTGGAGTTGAAGCTCATCCCTCTGTGGTTTGGGACTTGGAAGAACGCCGCTTCCTCCTACGCCCCCGACTGGGTCAAGAAGGACGGGGTCCGGTTCCCGCGAGCAGTCGCGAGCGGTCGACGTGTCGAGCACGTGAGCGCTTTCTCGATGGCCGCACGCGAGGCTGACGCGCGCGCCTTTGCTGAGTTGATGCGGTGCATTCGGCAGCTTGACGCCGACGGCGTCGTTGTTGCCGTCCAGGTGGAGAACGAGATCGGTCTCCTCGGCGACTCTCGCGACCGCAGCCCCTTGGCCGAAGCGGCATTTGCCGAGCTTGTGCCGGAGGCTGTCATTGGAGCCGTCGCAGGAGACCCGAGCATGCCGCTGCATCGCGAGTGGGTCGAGCATGGGGCGCTTCGGGCCGGCAGGTGGGAAGAAGTGTTTCCGCCTGGTGACCGTCGGGACGAGGCGTTCATGGCATCCGCGTTCGCGACATTCACGGAGGCCGTCGCGAGCGCCGGAACTGCGGAGTACGACGTCCCGCTCTTCGTGAATGCTTGGCTCGACGCCGACAGTGTGCTCGATGGGCCGGTCGCACTTGCGGGCGGTAAGCGACCCGGCGACTACCCGAGCGGCGGGCCAGTGGTGGCGGTCGCGGCGATCTGGGAGGCGCGTGCCCCGTCGTTGGACTTCCTAGCGGTCGACTTGTACGTCAGCGACGCGGAGCCACCCTTTGAAGCGTTCAAGTCTCGTCGTGGACGTCTGTTTGTGCCCGAGCTCCGCGCCGACGATGTAGGTATCGCGCAGATGTTCTCGGCCCTAGGTCAGCACCGGGCCACGGGCATCGCCACCTTCGGGTCAGACAGTTTCGATCTGTCGAGCCCCGAGGCCACGGCGCTGACTGATGCGAACCGTCTTCTTCGCGCCGCGGGTTCTCTGCTCTCGGCAAACCCGGATGCGGTCAGCTACGGGTTCGTCCTCGATGAGACCAGGCCGGGGGTCCGCCTGGAGTTCGACGGCGTCGTTCTTGATGTGCACACGCGGGACGAGTACGGATACGTGATTCCGGTCTACCCCGCCTATGGGCTCGCGATCGAGACCTCTGATGGCATCTACGTGATGGGCCGAGGGTTCTGGATCACGTACGGTGCTACCGATGACAGTGAGATTGGTTTGCTCGCACTCGATCATTTCGCGCCCAACGGCGACGGTCTAACGCTCGTTAGCCGTCTGAATGGTGATGAGGGTGGCTCGATCATCCCCTTCCCGTTCCCAAACATGGGTCTCGTCCCAGGGCGCGCCATTCCGACACGCCTTGCCGAGTCCGGCATCATGCGAATTTCGACCTACACCTACTGAAGCGACGCCCTCATTGACGCCCGAAGGCTTTGAGAACGAAGAGACACGCGTGATCGTAGCCCGCGGTGCCCGACCGTCTGGGCTCCGTTGGGGCATCTTGGGCGCGGGAGGTATCGCGGGCGTCTTTGCCTCAGAGCTGCGGTTTACAGGGAGGCCAATCGCGGCGGTGGCGGCGCGGTCGGGTGATCGGGCAGGGCATCTTCGCGGCCGCTCACGGAATTCCGACGTCCTACGGGAGCTACGCCGAGTTGGTGGAAGACCCGAATGTCGACGTCGTCTACGTCGCGACTATCCACCCTCAGCACGCGGCTGGCGCTCGACTCGCGTTAGAGGCCGGCAAGCATGTACTCGTAGAGAAGCCGTTCACTATGAACGCGGCGGAGGCCCGAGCGCTCACCGCACTTGCGAGCGAGCGGGGGCTCGTAATCCTCGAGGCGATGTGGACACGTTGGCTGCCGCATATGGTCCGCGTGCGTGAAATCCTCGCTGGCGAGCTGCTCGGCGACGTACGAACAGTGATCGCAGACTTCACTGTCCGCAACTCCGATGCGGAACGAATGGCGCGCCGCGAGCTTGGCGGCGGCGCATTGCTCGACCTCGGAATCTACCCGATCTCGTTCGCTGGGACGTCCTGGGCGCCCCGTCATCGATCTGGGCCAGAGGTCAACTCACCCCTGTCGAGCGGGTGGATGCTGAGACGACAGTGATACTCGGATACGAATCAGGCTCGACGGCGATCCTGCATGCGCAAATGACGGCAAGGGGTCCAGTTTCCGCCAGCATCATCGGCACCGATGGTCGCATCGAATTTGAAAGCATGTGGTTCGCGAACCCGCGTTTCAATCGATACGCCGGCGACGAACTTGTCGAGCGGTTCGAGGTTGAAGTCGAAGGTGGAGGGATGCGTTTTCAGGCCGCTGAGCTCGAACGCCTCGTTGCCGGGGGAGTGCTAAGTGGCGACATCATGCCAACGTCCCAGTCCGTCGCCATCATGGAGACCCTCGACGAAGTGCGCGCGCAGATCGGGCTCACCTTCTAGTTGCCGTGTGCCGGTCAAGCCCGAACCACTTGAATCTCGTCGACTCGAGACCGAGCATCGCCGATTGCAGGACCTTCACCGACGGGCGTGTGCCGTCCACCACCGCAATCGGTCCGTCGAGTCAAGGTCGCAGCAGGGTCTGAATCAGTGGTGTGGGTCTTTTGCCGCCGAGGACACGATTTGACCCTAGGGTGAAACTGGAACGACTGATACATTTTAGTCATCGGCGAAAGAGCAATGTCGCCGCCCGGCCCGCTCGAAGGTGAGTTGGGCAGGTCCTGATCGTCGTCGTCTGTGCCGGGGAACCTCGAGCCGAATAGCTCTCGCGTTCGGCCTTCACAGTGAGAAAGGTGAGAAGCGACTATGAGAAAGATAATCAGGGCGGTGCTCGTCGGCAGCGTTGTGGCGGGACTCACGCTGACAGCTGCGACGCCGGCTTCGGCCGCACCGGACCCGGAGGCAACGATTCGGGAACTCGCGCAGCAGGCGGGCGTCCTCTTCGGCTCCGGTTCCGTGAAGGCGTCTGAGTCGGTCAGCGACGAACGCCCGCCGAATTACTTCACGGACCCTCGCTACGGGGCGACACTCGCGGAGCAGTTCAACAGCCTCTCTCCGGAGAACGAGTTCAAGTGGAACATGGTGCAGCCCGCAGAGGGGGTGTTCGACTTCGACGGCCTCGACAGACTGGTCGCCTTCGCCGAACAACACGACATGGCGGTCAAGGCGCACAGCGGGATCTCGCGTTCGTTCAATCCTGACTACCTCGTCGCGAAGACGGACCCTGAGGAGTTCCGTCAGGCGATGATCGATCACTTCGAGACGATCATGCAGCGCTACACCGGCAAGATGGATCGCTGGGACGTCGTGACCGAACCGCTGACGACGTTCGGTGGGAGCGGGCTCGAGCACAACCTCTTCTACAACGTGCTCGGGGCCGACTACGTCGCCGAAGCGTTCGAGATCGCGCACGCCGCCGACCCCTCGGCGACGCTTTTCATCAACGAGAACCTCGTCGAGTTCTACCCGGAGAAGCGTCAGGAGCTCTACGACCTGGTCGCCGGCCTGGTCGCGGACGGCGTGCCGATCGACGGTGTGGCTCTGCAGATGCACGCAACCTTCGTCGGCCCTACTCCGGGTGTGCTGACGGAGATCGTGAACTCTTACACGGCCCTCGGGCTTGAGGTGTCGATCTCAGAGCTGGACGTGCACACCTACGACCCGATCTCGCAAGCCCAGGTCTACGGCGCCATCGTGGCAGAGGCGCTGGCTGCGGGTATCACGGACATCAGCGTGTGGGGCTTCACCGACAAGCACCTCTACACGTGGCTTCCGGGCGCGAAGCCGACGATGTTCGACGAGGAGTTCGAACCGAAGCCGGCGTACTACGCGGTTCGCGACGCGCTCCAGGAGTTCGTCTACAACAACGCTGCACCGAGCAAGGCCAGCCTCTCTAACACGAGCGGCTGGCAGACGGGTTTGCACGACGGCAACTACACAGTCGAGATGAACCTGTGGTGGGGTACTCCGGGCAGCTACTACCGGCTCTACGAGAACGATGTTCTGGTGCTAGCCACGAGGCTCGGCTCTATCGACCTGACGTCTCAAGCCTTGTCGACGCCGTTCAGCGGGAAGCCGAACGGCACCTACGTTTACCGCGCAGAGCTGATCAACTCGGAAGGTGCTACTTCAACGACCACAACGACTGTCACGGTCACCGCCGCCGCGCCCGGAAAGCCAGTCGTGTCGACCGACAACTGGGACAACGACGGTACGTTCACCGCCACGGCCAACAAGTGGTGGGGCACGAACGCGACGTCGTATGTGTTCAAGCTCGACGGAGTCGTGGTGGGCGAGGGGACGCTTGTCGCTGGCTCGCCGAATGCGCAGACTGCGACATTGGCTCTCGAAGGGGTTGCTCAGGGTGCGCACTCGTTGACTGTCGTCTTCGCCAACGCAAACGGCTCGACCGAGTCCGACTCGATCCCGGTGACCGTCAACTGAACTGTCCGACGGGTGGGCGCTTTGCGCCTGCGCCCACCCGTCGGTGCGGTCTCCGCAGTTTGATCACTCGCTGGGGTCGTACGCGGAACATCTCTGACTGCGAGCCTCCGTGGCAGGGGAGCGGTCAAGCCCGTCGACGAGTGAGTCGAGCCTCGCCCCTCTCAGCTACGTCCTGTCCAACCACTCCGCTGCCGAATCGTCGCTCCAACCTTCCTTAAATGCGTCCGTACCGTCTCCGGGTCTAGGCCGAACCGGCGCCCAACCGCAGCCAGCGACTCACCACCCTCGTAGAACTCGACGGTCATCGCGACTTGCGCATCGCTGAGCCCGCGAGTCCGAACCTTCGCTCCCTTGGCGTGCACCATGGCGTTGATCGTTCCCCGGTGGATGCCATGCTTCTCAGCGATCTCGTCAACGAGCACGCCAGCGGCGTACTCGGCCAAGATCGCCTGAGTCTCTTCGGGTGAGGTGTGCCGATTCCGGGACGGCTGCCGTTCCGCGAGCTCCTTCCGGACTGGCTGATCAGCGATCTCGAGCAGTCGCAGCAGGAGATCCCGCTTGGGAGCAAGTTTTGAATACCGCCCAAGTAGGCCCACCGACACACGAATGCCCCTGGTTGGTCCAGGGGCATTCGTCGTTCCCGAGACGTCAGCTCCGCGCGCGCAGTTCGTCCCGGACCGCCTCGAGCCCCGCGCCGACCTCGGCGAACGTCGTGCTGAGGGGGGAGAGGCCGACCCGCAGCCCGTCGGGGTACCGGAAGTCGGGGATCACGCCGCGCTCCCACAGCGCCGCCGTCACCTCCCGCATCGCGGGGTGCGCGAGCGTCACGTGCCCGCCGCGGTGGTCCTCGTCGCGCGGCCCCACCACGCGCACCCCGAGCGAGGCGAGATGCTCGTCGGACCACTCCGCCACGAACGCCGTCAGGAGGAGCGACTTCTCTCGAATCGCCGAGACCCCCGCCTCCTCGACGAGGTCGATCATGTCGTGCAGGGGGAGCATTCCGAGCACCGGCGGGGTGCCGCTGAGGAAGCGCCGCATCCCGTCGCCGGGGGTGTACCGGTCGGCCATCGCGAAGACGTCGGCGGCGCCCATCCAGCCCTGGATCGGCTGGGTGAGCGACCCCTGCAACCCGCGTCGCACATACGCGAACGCCGGCGCACCCGGTCCACCGTTGAGGTACTTGTACGAGCAGCCTACGGCGAGGTCGACGCCCCAGTCGTCGAGCGACGTCGGGATGACGCCGGCCGAGTGGCAGAGGTCCCACAGCACGAGGCCGCCGGCGGCGTGCACCACCGCCGTGATCTCGGGCACCGAGGCGATGTAGCCCGAGCGGTACGCGACGTGGCTCAGCACGACGAGCGCCGTCCGCGGGCCCACGACGGCCCCGACCTGCTCGGGGGTGACGCCGAGGGCGGGGTCGGGCGTGATCCAGCGAAGGGTCATCCCGCACTCGGCGGCGATGCCTTCGAGCACGAACCTGTCGGTCGGGAAGTTGTCGGTGTCGAGCACGAGCTCGTCGCGACCTTCCTGGAGGGCGACGGCGGCGCGCGCGAGCTTGTAGAGCAGCACGGTCGTCGAGTCGCCGACGATCGTCTGCCCGGCGGCGGCGCCGAGGGTCACCGCGGCGATGCGGTCGCCGAGCGCGACCGGCAGGTCCATCCATTGCTCGTCCCACGAGCGGATGAGTCGGGTGCCCCAGTCGTGCGCGAGGAAGGACGCCATCCGAGAAGCGGTCGCGGCGACGGGGCGTCCGAGCGAGTTGCCGTCGAGGTAGGCGACGACACCGTCGGCGGGGACGAAACGGGAGGCGAAGCGCGCGAGCGGGTCGGCGGCGTCGAGGTCGGCGGCGGTTCTCATGCGTTCTCCCGAGGGACGACGGTGGCGAGGAGGAGGTCGTCGAGGGTCAGCTCATCGATCGCCTCGGCGCCCGCGACCACGGAGGAGCCCGGCCCGGGAACGAACCCGCGCAGAGAGTCGACCAGCGCGCGGATGCCGAGGCCCGCCCCCTCGAGCGCCGCGAGTTCTCGAAGGTTCAGCCCCACGGGCAGCGGGCCGTTGCCGAGGTCGGTGCCGTAGTGGATGGTGCCGCCGAACGCGGCGAAGCGCTCGAGGTTGCCCACGGCCCGGGCGAAGTCGGCGCCGTAGGAACCCCAGCCGTGGATGTCGAGGGTGCTGATCCAGGCGAGCCGCCCGACCATCCGCCGCAGCACCTCGTCGGACAGGGTCTCGGTCCACGGCGTGTGGGCGAGCGCATCCACACCCGCGTCGAGGGCACGCGCGGCCTGACCCGTACCCTGTGCGTGGGCGATGACCGGCAACCCCGCGTCGTGCGCGAGGGTCACGACGGCGGCGAGCAGGTCGTCGTCCCACACCGGGCCCGCCTCGGCGTTGAGCGTGATCTTGGCGACCTGCGAGCCCCCGGCGACGAGGTCGCTGATCGCGACCGACGCGGCGCCGGCATCCCCGAGCTCACTCGTGGCGGGGGGCGGCGCCCAGCCGGCGGTCGACGGGTACCCGCCCGGCGCGGCGAGCAGAGGGCCGGCGATCGCCACGTCGAGAGATGGATGCGCGGCGCCCCACGTCGCCGCGACCGCCGGGTCCCAGCCGAGGTCGAGCACGCGACCGATGCCGCCGACGACGAGCGCCGCGGGATCGACGAGCCCGAGGTGCACGTGGGAGTCGCAGAACGCGGGGAGGACGAGTCCCGTCATTCCTTGCCGATCTCGTTGCGCACGGCGTAGAGCTCGGGGAAGAAGGTCTGGCTGAGCGCGCGCTCGAGGAACGCGACGCCCGCACTGCCCCCGGTGCCCGTCTTCAGCCCGATCGTGCGCTGCACCGTGCGGAGGTGCCGGAAGCGCCAGAGCTGGAAGTTGTCCTCGATGTCGACGAGCTCCTCGCACGCCTCGTAGAACCTCCAGTGCTCACTCGAGTTCTGGTAGATCGAGAGCAGCACGGGCACGAGCTCGGAGGTGAACTCCCAGCCCTCGCGCACGTCGCGGTCGAGCACCGACGTCGGGATGTCGAACCCGGCCCGCGCGAGCAGGCGCAGGAACTCGTCGTAGAGCGTCGGCTCCTCGAGTGCCGCGGCGAGCATCGCGCGCGCCCCGGGCTCCGCGTCGAAGACGTCGAGCATGCGCTCGTTCTTGTTGCCGAGCAGGAACTCGACCGCACGATACTGGTACGACTGGAAGCCCGACGACGTCGCGAGGAACCGGCGGAACTCGACGTACTCCGACGGGGTGAGGGTCGCGAGCACCGACCACTGCTCGGTGAGCTGGAACTGGATCTGCTTCATCCGCGCCGTGCGTTTGAGTGCCGTCGAGAGGTCGTCGGCGCGCAGCGCATCCCGCGCCGACCGCAGCTCGTGCAGCAGCAGCTTGAGCCACAGCTCCGACGTCTGGTGCTGGATGATGAACAGCAGCTCGTCGTGGTGCGGCGGCTCGCTGCGCAGATGCTGCGCCCCGAGGAGGTCGTCGAGCGCGAGGTACGAGCCGTAGGTGAGCTGCTCTGCCATGCCGTCACGGTATCCCGGGCTGCGTCGCGCTGGCGGAAACCCGACCTGAGCATCCCTCCCGAATGTCGTCATACTGGGGTCATGATCCTGCCGTTCGACCCGATCCTGATCGTCGCCATCGCCGCCGCTGCGCTGATCCTCCTCATCCTGCTGATCGTCATCGTGCGGGGCATCAAGATCGCCAAGCCCGACGAGGCGATCATCGTCACCTCGCGCCGCCGCCGCGGCTCCGCGGGCGACGAGAACGCGGGACAGAAGGTCGTCTTCGGCTCGCGGGTCTTCGTGAAGCCGATCGTGGAGGCCTACTTCAAGCTCAGCCTGCGCAGCCGCCAGCTCAACGTGCAGGCCGTGGCGCAGACCCGGGATGCCATCACCATCCGCGTCAACGCCGTCGCGGTCGTCAAGGTGGGCGGCTCCGAACCGATGGTGCGCGCCGCCGCCCAGCGCTTCCTCAACCAGCAGGACCAGATCGAGACGTCGACCGAGGAGGTGCTGTCCGGCTCCATCCGCTCGATCGTGGGTCAGCTCACCGTCACCGAGATCATCACGAACCGCCAGGCACTGCAGGGTCAGGTGCTCGAGGCCGTCGGCGAGTCGCTCGACATCCAGGGTCTGCAGATCGACACGCTGCAGATCAAAGAGATCGACGACGACAACGGCTACATCAAAGACCTCGGTCGTGGCGAGGCCGCGCGCGTGAAGCAGGTCGCCGAGATCGCCGAGGCCGAGGCCCGTCGCGCCTCCGAGCAGGCCCGCATCGCGGCCGACCAGTCGGTCGCCGAGGCGCAGCGCGAACTCGACCTGCGCACGGCCGACATCCAGAAGGAGACCGACAAGGCGCGCGCCGAGGCCGCTGCGTCGGCTCCGCTCGCCGAGGCGATCGCGCAGCAGGAGGTCGTCGCGCAGCAGGAGATCACCGCCGGCAAGCGCGTCGGTCTGCGCAAGCAGGAGCTCGACGCCGAGATCCGCGCGAAGGCGGATGCCGACGCCTACGCCCTCGAGAAGGAGGCCCAGGCGGGCGCCGCGGCCGCCGTCGCGACCGCCAACGCCGACCGCGACGCCCGACGCTCCGCCGCCGAGGCTCTCGAGTCGGAGGGTCTCGCCGAGCGCAACCGCCGCATCGCCGCCGCCGAGGCGCTTCGTGCGGAGGGCGAGGCCGAGGCGGAGGCCATCCGGCTCAAGGGTTCCGCCGAGGCCGAGTCGCAGCGTCTCCAGGCCGAGGCGCTCGCCGAGCGCAGCGGCGAGCTGCTCAAGCAGCAGATCATCGCCCAGCTGCCCGACATCGTGCGCGCCGCGTCCGAGCCGCTCTCCGCGATCTCGAACATGACGGTCATCTCGTCCGACGGCAGCGGCGCCGCCGCGGTCGGGCAGGGGGTCGCCGGTCAGCTCGCGACGTCGGTGCAGATCGTCAAGGACGTCACCGGCATCGACATCGCCGACATCCTCAACGCCCGTGCGACGGGTGAGGCGATCGGCGAGGCTCTGAACCAGCCCGCGCCGCGCCGCGCGGCGAAGCCGAAGCCGACGGAGAGTTGAGCGGCCGAGCTGTCGCGCATGTAAAGAAAGCTTGACACAACGTCAGAGATTCTTGACACTCGTGTCATGACGACCGACACCGCTCGCACCCGCCCCGCCCGTGTGCCCCCGCGCTGGGTGGTGCGTGCGGCCTGGGCGATCCACCGCGCGATCTACCGGATCTCGGGCGGCACCCGCGGTCTCAGCCGACCGCGGCCCGGGCATTACGGGATGCTGCGGCTGCGCACGACGGGTGCGCGCAGCGGCGTCGAACGCGCGGTCATCGTCGCCTACTACCTCGACGGTGACGCCTACGTCACGGTCGCGATGAACGGCTGGGCCGCCGAGCACCCGGCCTGGCTGCACAACCTGCGCGCGCATCCCGACGCGGTCGTCGACACCGTCGACGGAACACGGACGGTCGTCGCGCGCGAGGCCGGCGGTTCTGAGCGGCAGCGGCTCTGGGACGGCTACCGGGCGTACTCCACGGGTCCGACCCTCGACGAGTTCTCGGTCGGCCGCGTCCTGCCCGCCCCCGTCGTCGTGCTCGACCCGGTCGGCTGAGCGGTCAGCGCGGTGTCGTGACCCGCTCCGGCAGGTGCAGCCGCGCGAGAAACCGATCGGCGCCGCGCGGCACCCGCGCCCGATCCGCCCGCGACACGAGCACGACGACGAGGGTCGCGAGCGGCACCGACCAGGCCGCCGGTTGACCGAGCAGCACGCCGACCCACCCGGCCCCCGTGACGAACGGCGCGAGCACGATCGCGCCGCCGCAGAGCACCGCGCCCACCGCCATCCCGGCGACGGCGCCTCGGGCGGTGAGGCCGCGCCACCAGATGCCGAGCAGCAGCACGGGACACAGCGTCGACGCGGTGAACGCGAAGACGAGCCCGACAGAGCCGGCGAGCCCCGCGGAGTCGGTGAGCAGCGCGACCGCGAGCGGCACGAGCGCGGAGCCGATCGCCGCGATGCGGAAGCCGCGCACCGAGCCGCCGAACAGGTCCTGCGAGACGACACCGGCGAGCGACACGACGAGTCCCGACGTCGTGGACAGGAACGCCCCGAACGCCCCCGCGATGACGAGCGCCGTGAGCACTTCGCCGAGCACGCCGGGTACGAGCATGCCGGGCAGCAGCAGCACGAGGGCGTCGGCCTCCGACGCGAGCCCCGGTGCGAACACGCGGCCGAGCATCCCGAAGGCGACGGGGAAGAGGTAGAACACCGAGAGCAGCCCGAGCACGATGAGCGTCGTGCGGCGCGCGGCCCGACCGTCGGGATTCGTGTAGAAGCGCACGAGCACGTGCGGCAGGCCCATCGTGCCGAGCAGCAGCGCGAGCAGGAGCGACGCCGAGGTGTAGAGCTCTGCTCCTCCCACGGGCGGGGGCACGGGCAGCGCGACCGAGGTCGGCAGCGCCGGGGTGGCCCCGGGCAGCAGCACGAGGATGACGACGACCGGGATGGCGAGGGCCGTGAGCTTGAGCCAGAACTGGAACGCCTGCACGAAGGTGATCGACCGCATTCCGCCGGCCGCGACGACGACGCCCACGATGACGGCGACGCACGCCGCGCCCGCCCAGCGGGGGAGGCCCGTCGTGATGCCGACGGTGAGGGCCGCACCCTGCAGCTGCGGCACGATGTAGAACCAGCCGATGACGATCACCAGGATGCTCGTCACCCGCCGCACCGTCGCCGACTCGAGCCGCGCCTGCGTGAAGTCGGGGATCGTGTAGGCGCCCGAGCGTCGCAGGGGTGCCGCGACGAAGAGCAGCAGCATGAGGTACCCGGCGGTGTACCCGATGGGGAACCACAGCGCCGCCTCGCCCCGGAGCAGCAGGAGGCCCGCGATGCCCAGCACGCTCGCCGCCGAGAGGTACTCGCCGCCGATCGCCGACGCATTCCACCACGGGCGCACCGTGCGGGAGGCGACGTAGAAGTCGCCCGTCGTGCGCGAGACCCGCAGACCGAAGAATCCGACGAGCACGGTCGCGATCGTCACGACGGCGATCGAGACGTAGCCGACGACGGGGTTCACGCGCCGCCGCTCACGGTGCGCAGCTCACGAGTCCTCGGCGAGCGAGCGATAGCGGGCCTCGTTGCGCTCGGCGGCGCGCACGACGAGCACCGCCACGAGCAGCACGAGCGGGTAGACGCCCGCCCCAAGCACGATCCACGCGATCGGGATGCCACCCACGGTGAACTCGCGCACCTGCGGCACGAAGGCGAGCGCGGCCGTGATGCCCGCGAGCACGATCGCGAACGACCCCGCCGCGACGAGCGCGACCCGCAGCTGTGATCGGATGAGGGAGCGCACGTACACCGTCGAGGCGTCGCCCGGGCCCGCGGTCACGACACCCCCGCGTGACCCGGAGCGCGGCGCCGTCACGCGCACGCGCGGGAGAGAGTCGCTCGCCGGGCGGGAGGCGCTCATCGGGCGAGCCCGGCGCCGAGGCTCTCGCGCAGCGCCGGCAGGCAGCGTCGGCTCACCGGCAGCTCGGCACCGCCCGACGTCACGCTCGGCCCGTCGCCCGTGAGCCGCGCGCGCGAGACGTGCGCCAGGGCGACGAGGTAGGACCGGTGGATACGCACGAACCCCGCGTCGCGCCAGCGGAACTCGAGATCGTTCAACGGGATGCGCACGAGGTAGCTCCCGTCGTCGGTGTGCAGCCGCGCATAGTCGCCGTGGGCCTGCACGTAACGGATGTCGTCGCGGCGGATCATCCGCGTCGTCGTGCCGAGCGTGACGGGCACCATCTCCGGTCGCGAGATCGGACCGGTCTGGGTCGGTGCATGGAGCGACTCGAGCACGCGCGTGACGCTGCGGGCGAGCCGCTCGGTGCGCACGGGCTTCAACAGGTAGTCGACGGCGGCGAGGTCGAACGCCTCGAGGGCTCCGTCTTCGTCGGCCGTGACGAACACGAGCGCCGGCTTGCGTTCGAAGCGGCCGAGCGCGCGGGCGAGGTCGAATCCCGAGAGACCGGGCATGTGGATGTCGAGGAACACGGCGTCGACCGGATGCTGCGCGATGATCCGCACCGCCTCCGCCCCCGACGGAGCGCGGTGCACCTGGCCCACGCGCGGGTCGGCCCCGAGCAGGTACTCGAGCTCGTCGAGCGCGGGCGGCTCGTCGTCGGCGATGAGCACCGAGATGTTCGAGGGCATCAGGCCACCCGCTCCGTCATCCGACCGGGCTGCGACTTCGGCACGCGCATCGTGACGAGGGTGCCGGCGCCGACGTTGGTCTCGACGACGAGGCCGAAGTCGTCGCCGTAGACCTGCCGCAGTCGCGTGTCGACGTTGTGCAGACCGACGTGCTCGCCGGCGGCGCGCCCCGCGAGCACCGAGCGCGCGAGTTCCGGGTCGATCCCGACGCCGTCGTCCTCGACGGTGATGACGGCGTACTCGCCCGAGTCGCTCGCCGTGATCGCGAGACGGCCCGAACCCTCCTTCGCCTCGAGCCCGTGCCGCACGGCGTTCTCGACGAGAGGCTGCACGGAGAGGAACGGGATGATCGTCGACAGCACCTCGGGTGCGATCTGCAGCGTCACCGCGAGCCGCTCGCCGAAGCGCGCGCGCTCGAGCCGCAGATAGCCGTCGACGCTGCGCAGCTCTTCGGCGACGGTCGTGAAGTCGCCGTGCCGGCGGAACGAGTACCGCGTGAAGTCGGCGAACTCGAGCACGAGCTCACGCGCCCGCACCGGGTCGGTGTTGATGAACGACGCGATCGCGTTGAGCGCGTTGTAGATGAAGTGCGGGCTGATCTGCGCCCGCAGCGCGCGCACCTCGGCCTCGGCGAGGGCCGCGCGCGACGTGTCGAGCTCGGCGAGCTCGAGCTGCGTCGCCACCCAGCGGGCGACCTCGCCCGTCGCGCGCACGAGGCCCGCGCGGGCGTTCCGCGAGAACGCGACGACGGCTCCCACCGCCTCGCCGCCGACGATGATCGGGGCGGCGACGGCGTCCAGGGTCTCCCGACCGCTGCCGACCGCCTGCCGCTCGACGTGGGCGCGCCGTCCGTCGAGCACCGCTGTCGCCATCCGCTCGGCCGTCGCGCGCAGCGATTCGGCACCGTCGAGAGCCAGGATGCCGTCCGCCCCGGTCAGCGCGAGCGCGTCGCAGTCGAGAAGAGCCCGCAGATCCCGCACGGCACGAGCGGCATCCGCCGACTCGACGCCGCCGCGGAGCTGCTCGGCGGCGCGCGTGGCCAGGTGGAGCGTCGTGTAGCGCGCCTGCTCCGCCTCGGTGCCGAGCTCCCGTCCGCCGCGCGCGACCCGACGCGCCAGGGCGTACCCGGCGAACCCGGTGACCCCCGCCGCGACGGCCGCCACCAGGACGAGCAGCACCGACTCGGCCATCCCCCCAAACTACTTCCCTCGCTCGTCGGGGGGACAAGGTCGTTCAGCGCACGATCCCGACCGCTCACCGACGACGAACGGCGACCGCCCCCGGCGCGCGTGCCCGCTCGCGCAGAGTGGGGCGCATCACCCTCGACACGGCCGGGCACGGTCCGGCCAGGATGGAGACGCGAATGGGCAACGACGCCCAGGGCGCAGGCAGCGACGTCACCCCCGACGTCGACTTCGGCGCCATTCAGAAGACCGAGAGGTTCCAGGGCCTCCGCCGCCGGCATCGGAACTTCGTGTTCCCGGTGCTCGGGCTCGCGCTGCTCTGGTATCTCGCGTACGTGCTGCTCGCGGGCTACGCGCCCGACTTCATGGCGACCCCGGTGTTCGGCCGGATCAACGTCGGACTGCTCATCGGGCTCGGGCAGGTGGCGACGACCTTCATCATCACGATGGTCTACGTCTCCTACGCCAACCGGAAGCTCGACCCCGACGCCGCCGCCATCCGAGAGGAACTCCGCTGATGGAAACGAACGTGGGCAACCCGCTCCTCAACATCGCCATCTTCGGAGCCTTCGTGCTCGTCACGATGGTGATCGTCTTCCGGGCGAGCCGCAACAACAAGACGGCCGCCGACTACTACGCGGCCGGGCGCTCATTCACCGGACCGCAGAACGGCGCCGCGATCGCGGGCGACTACCTCTCCGCCGCCTCGTTCCTCGGCATCTGCGGTGCGATCGCGCTCAACGGCTACGACGGATTCCTCTACTCGATCGGCTTCCTCGTCGCCTGGCTCGTCGCCCTGCTGTTGGTCGCCGAGCTGCTGCGCAACACCGGCAAGTTCACGATGGCCGACGTGCTCTCGTTCCGGCTCAAGCAGCGCCCCGTGCGCATCGCCGCGGCCATCACGACGCTCGTCGTCTGCTTCTTCTACCTGCTGGCCCAGATGGCGGGCGCGGGCGGTCTCGTGTCGCTGCTGCTCGGCATCCCGGACCGCGTCGGGCAGTCGGTGGTCATCGCCGTCGTCGGCGCGCTCATGATCGTCTACGTGCTCGTCGGCGGGATGAAGGGCACCACGTGGGTGCAGATCATCAAGGCGTTCCTGCTCATCGCGGGCGCGCTCGTGATGAGCGTCTGGGTGCTCGCGATCCACGGCTTCAACCTCTCCGAGCTGCTCGACCACGCCGTGCAGACCGCCGGCACCGACGCGATCCTCGCGCCTGGGGTGCAATACGGGGCTTCGGATACGAGCAAACTCGACTTCCTCTCGCTCGGCCTCGCCCTCGTGCTCGGCACCGCGGCGCTGCCGCACGTGCTCATGCGCTTCTACACGGTGCCGACCGCGAAGGAAGCGCGACGCAGCGTCGTCTGGGCGATCTGGCTCATCGGCATCTTCTACGTGTTCACGCTCATCCTCGGCTACGGCGCGGCGGCCCTCATCGGCGCCGACGCCATCAGGTCGGCTCCGGGCGGCGCGAACTCGGCCGCTCCGCTGCTCGCCTTCGAGCTCGGCGGACCCGTGCTGCTCGGCATCATCTCGGCGGTCGCGTTCGCGACGATCCTCGCGGTCGTCGCCGGACTCACGATCACCGCGGCGGCGTCGTTCTCGCACGACATCTACGGGTCGGTCATCAAGAAGGGCAACCCCGAGCCGGGCTCCGAGGTCAAGGTCGCGCGCCGCACGGTGCTCGTCATCGGCGTCGTCGCCATCATCGGCGGGATCGCGGCGAACGGCCAGAACGTCGCATTCCTCGTGGCGCTCGCTTTCGCCGTCGCGGCGTCGGCCAACCTGCCGACGATCGTGTACTCGCTGTTCTGGAAGCGCTTCACGACCCGGGGCGCGCTGTGGAGCATGTACGGCGGACTCGCGTCGGCGATCATCCTGATCGTCTTCTCGCCGGTCGTCTCGGGTGCGCCGATCAACGAGGCGACCGGCCTGTCGACCTCGATGATCCAGGGCGTCGACTTCCACTGGTGGCCGCTGTCGAACCCTGGCATCGTGAGCATCCCGCTCGCGTTCCTGCTCGGCTTCATCGGCACGATCACCGACCGCAAGAAGGAAGACCCCGCGAAGCAGTCGGAGATGGAGGTGCGCTCGCTCACCGGCATCGGAGCCGAGGGGGCGGTCAAGCACTAAAAGACGCCGCGATCGGTCTCGGGCGGCACCCCCGATCGCGGATACGTTCAGCGGCCCGGTTCCCCACAGGGAGCCGGGCCGCTGGCACGCGTC
Source organism: Pseudolysinimonas sp. (assembly GCF_057350545.1). NCBI lineage: Bacteria > Bacillati > Actinomycetota > Actinomycetes > Micrococcales > Microbacteriaceae > Pseudolysinimonas > Pseudolysinimonas sp. Next base: position 66,837 of record NZ_JBMRCP010000076.1, read on the forward strand.
GCCATCGATCGATCGAGCTTGACGGCAGTGCGCTCGTCTCGATACAGTCTGCTCAAACGTTTGAGCACCGGCCGCCTTCCCAGGTGCCGCAGCGCTTCAACGATTCAGCACCGAGCGCTCGATGAGAGAGGTGAGAGATGCCGACACGGCCCGCCCGCACCGTGACGCTCCGCGAGATCGCCGAGCGAGCCGGGGTCTCGGTGAGCGCCGCCTCGATGGCCCTCAAAGACCACCCCCGGATCGGTCGCGACGCGAAAGACCGCATCCGCGCCATCGCCGACGAGCTCGGATACGTCGCCAACGCCGCCGGTCGAGCGCTGCAGGCCCGCCGCTCGGGCGCCATCGCCGTCATCGTGCCGAACACGGGCCACCACGTCTTCGGGCACGCGTACTTCATGCACGTGCTCACCGGCGTCACCGATGTCGTCAACGACCGGGATGCACAGCTCGTCGTCTCGACGAACCCCGAGACATCGCCCGAAGAGTGGCACGGGGCCGCGGCCTACGAGCGCGTGATGCGCTCCGGATCCGTCGACGGCGCCATCGTCACGAGCGCCGCCGTGACCGACGCCGGGATGACCCGCCTCGTCGAAGCCGGCTTGCCGGTCGTCCTCCTGGGGCGCTTCCCCGAGCTGCCCGACGCGGTCAGCGTCGGTGTCGACGACCGGGACGCCGCTCGTCGGGCCACCGAGCACCTGATCCGGGAGCACGGACGGCGCGAGCTCGTCCACCTCTCCGGTCCGCTCGACCACCAGACCGCCCTCGACCGCCGCGATGGATTCCTCGACGCGATCGACGCGGGCGGTGTGGTCGGCCGGATCGTCGAAGGCGACTTCAGCGAGGAGACCGGGCGCCGCGTCACTCGCGAGACCCTCGCCGGCACCACGTTCGACGGGCTCTTCGCCGCGAACGACGAGATGGCCTTCGGGGCCATGACCGAACTGCTCGCCGCAGGGCGAGCGGTTCCCCACGACGTAGCGATCGTCGGCTTCGACGACTTCGGCCTGAGCCGGGTCACGACGCCGGGGATCGCCACGATGCACGTGCCTGCCGAACGCATGGCACGTCTCGCGACCGAACGGCTGTTCGATCTCGTGTCGGGAACGAGGCCCGCGGAGGACGAGACCCATCTCGTGCTGTCCGTCGACTTCGTCCCGCGCGCGTCGTGCGGCTGCGAGGCCCGCACCACCTGAGAGGGCCGTCTCTCGCCATCCCATCCCACTGTGCCCAAAGGAGAGCAACCCCGATGAGGAGAATCACCACCGCTGCGGCGGCCGGCATCATGGCCGGCGTCGTCGTCTTGAGCGGCTGCACGGCCACCTCGGAGTCCGACGGCCCCGTCGAACTCACCATGCTCGCCGGCTTCACCGGCGGCGACCGCGCGGCGTACGAGGGTCTCGTCGAGACCTTCAACGCGTCGCATGACGACATCCAGGTCACCCTCGAGATCCAGCCCTGGGACTCGATCGCTCAGACCTTGCCGGCCGCGTGGGCGACCGGCCAGGGTCCCGACATCGCGACGCCGAACTTCGATCCGAACATCGTCGCGGAGTACCTCGAGACCGATTCGCTCCTCGCCCTCGACCAGGTGGGCGACGGCGAGACCGAGATCAACGCCGACCGGCTGTTCCCCGCGGCGATCGACGCCTTCACGTCGGACGGCACGCTCTACGCCGTGCCGGCCAACGTGGCCACGCTCCAGCTGTACTACAACAAGGCGCTCTTCGAGGCCGCCGGGATCGCCGAGCCACCCGCGGACGTCGAGGCGTTCAAGGATGCAGCCGTCGCGCTGACCGGCGATGGGGTCTACGGGCTCTCGGTCGCCGAGCGGGAGACGATCCAGATGTGGCCGATCCTGCAGTGGCTCGAAGGTGGCGACATCGTCGACGAGCAGGGCTGCTCGGTTCTGGACAGCGCCGAGAGCATCGCAAGTCTCGAGGTGTGGACGCAGCTGGTGCTCGACGGCGTCGCCCCCGTGGGTCTCACCGGGGCGGAGTCGGACTCGCTCTTCAGCGCGGGTCAGGCCGCGATGCAGCTCAACGGGCCGTGGGCCGCGGCGGGGTACACCGACGCGGGCATCGACCTCGGAGTAGCCCCGGTGCCGACCGGAGTCGACGGCGACGTCACGCTCGGCTCGACCGTCCCGCTGGCGATCGGCGCGGGCACCGAGCACCCGGAGGCCGCACAGGAGTTCCTCGCGTGGTGGACGGGCGCCGAGGCGCAGAAGCAGTTCGCGCTCGCGTCCGGGTTCCCGCCGGTGCGCACCGACCTCGGGGACGACCCCGAGCTCGCGGCCAACGAGGTGGTCGCGGCCTTCGCGGCTGCGCTGCCGAGCGCGAGGCTCTACCTGCCGGGCGTGCCGAACGCGACCCAGGTCGACTCCGAAGGCTACGTGCCGCTCATCGGGGAGATCACGCGCGGTGCGGACGTCGCCACGGCGGCCGCGGCAGCCTCCGCGACGATCAACGCGGCGACGGGCTGCAGTTGACGCAAGCGTCCCTCCTCCCGGTCGTCGGAGCTGCACGCTCCGGCGGCCGGGAGGCCCCGCACCGACGTCGTCGCGGAGTGCGCGGCTGGCGGGCCTGGCTCTTCGCCGGACCGAGCCTCGCGATCATCCTCGTCTTCATCGTCTTCCCGATCGCGCAGTCGTTCTGGTTCAGCCTGCACGACTGGAAGATCGGCGCCGACGTGCAGGAGTGGCTCGGACTCGCCAACTACGAGCGGCTCTTCGGCGACGAGCGGTTCTGGAACGCCCTGCGGGTCACCGGTGTCTTCTCGGTCGTGAGCGTCGCGATGCAGCTGGTGCTCGGGTTCCTCGCCGCGTCGGCGCTGCAGCGCGACGGACTGCTCACCCGGGCCGTCCGCTCGATCTTCTTCTTCCCGACGATCGTCGCGCTCGCGACGATCGGCATGGTCTGGCGTTTCCTGCTCGATCCGAACATCGGACTCGTCGCGGGCATCACGACCACCTTCGGGCTCCCCGCCGTCGGCTGGCTCCAGGACCCGGGCCTCGCACTCCCGACCCTCATCTTCGTGAGCGTGTGGAAGAACGTCGGGTTCACGATGGTCATCCTCCTCGCCGGGCTCAAGGGCGTGCCGACACACCTCTACGAGGCGGCGCGTCTCGACGGCGCGTCGAACGCGCGCATCACCTTCTCGATCACCCTTCCCAGCATCCGACCGACCCTGCTCTTCACCACGATGATCCTCACCATCAACTCGTTCCAGGTCTTCGATCTCGTCTACGTCATGACGAAGGGCGGCCCGCTCTTCTCGACCGACACCCTCGTCTCGATGATGTTCCGCGAGGGCTTCGAGAACTTCGACCTCGGCTACGCCTCCGCGACCGCCTGGATCCTCTTCCTCGTCATCGCCGTGCTGTCGGCGCTGCAGCTGCGTCTGTTCCGGTATGACGATGTCGACTGAGCGCATCCTCCCCGTGAGCCCGACCCGCGTGATCGCGTGGGTGCTGCTCGGCGTGGGCGTCGTCGTCGCGATCGTGCCGTTCGTGTGGATGGTGTCGGGCTCGTTCCGCACGGAGGCCGACCTGTACTCGGCGCCGGAGAGCCTCCTCCCGACCGAGTGGACCCTCGGGGGGTACGAGCGCATCTGGTCGGAGCTGCCGTTCCTGAGGGTCGTCGCGAACAGCTTCATCTTCGCGGGCGTCACGACGTTCCTGTGCCTCCTGTTCGACTCGATGTGCGCGTACGCGCTCGCGCGGCTCGACTTCCGCGGCCGACGCGTCGCGTTCTGGCTCGTGATCGCGACCCTCATGGTGCCGGCCCAGGTGACCCTGATCCCCGTGTTCGTCGAGCTCTTCCACCTCGGCTGGCTCAACACCTACCAGGGACTCATTGTGCCGCGGGCGACGAGCGCGTTCGGCATCTTCATGCTGCGGCAGTTCTTCCTGTCGATCCCGAAGGAACTCGACGAGGCCGCCCGCATCGACGGGGCGGGTCACTTCCGCATCTACTGGCAGATCATCCTGCCCCTCGCCAAGCCCGCCCTGGCGACGCTCGCCGTGCTGCATTTCATGAACCTCTGGAACGACCTCCTCTGGCCGCTCGTCGTGACGTCGTCGACCGAGATGCGCACGCTCCCGGCGGCCTTGACCCTCTTCGGCGGGCAGCATGTGAACGATCACGCCGTGCTCCTCGCCGGGGCCGTCATCTCGCTGCTGCCCCTCGCCATCGCCTTCCTGCTCGCCCAGCGCTTCTTCGTGCAGGGCGTCGCCGCCACGGGGTTGAAGTGAGCGGCGGGCTCTTCGAGCGGGGGCGCATCTCCTGGCTGCTCGGCATCGAGGACACGTGCGTCTACCCGGCGGACCCTGCCCGCGCGCCACTCGACGAGCACGTGCTCACCGAGCACGACGTCCGGATGCCGGAAGACCTGGCGCTCGCGGCCGGGCTCGGCGCCGAGGCGGTGCGCTACGGGGTGAGCTGGCCGCTTGCGCATCCGGCGCCCGGTCGCTTCGACTGGCGCCGCCTCGACGACGCCGTGGCCGAGGCCGAGCGGCTCGGGCTCGAGCTCGTGGCCGACCTCGTGCACTACGGCACCCCGCCGTGGATCGCGGACTCGTTCGCCGACCCGCACTACCCGTCGGCGATCGCTGAGTTCGCGGGCGCGTTCGCCGCGCGCTACGCGGGCCGCGTCACAGCGATCACGCCGCTCAACGAACCCGTGACGACCGCGTCGTTCTGCGGTCTCCGGGGGGTGTGGCCGCCCGCTCTTCACGGGTGGGAGGGCTGGACGCGCGTCGCCGTGCCGATCGCGCTCGGAATGGCGGAGGCGACGCGCGCCATCCGCCGCGCGGCGCCGGACACACGCATCGTGCACGTCGAGGCGTCGACGCTCATGACCGCGATCGGCCCCGACGCCCGCGACGAGCAGGAGTTGCTCGCCGCGATCGGCTGGCTGCCGACCGACCTCCTGCTCGGCCGGGTCGACGCGGGGCATCCGATGCGCGGCTGGCTCGAGGGTCACGGGGCCGACCCGCGCGACCTCGACGCCCTCGTCGCGTCGCCCGCGCCCCCCGACATCCTCGGCGTCAACTACTACCCGGATCTCACGCCCCGCCGACTCGTGCCGCTCGACGGCGAGATCGTGCAGGTCGCGCACGACGCCGGGGCGGCGGGCCTGCGTCAGGTGCTCACGGCGTTCGCCGGCCGCTACGGGTTGCCGCTCGCGGTCACCGAGACGAGCATCGAGGGCAGCGATGACGTGCGCTCCCGCTGGCTCGCAGCCTCGGTCGCCGAGGTGCGATCGCTCGCCGCTGGGGGCCTCGACGTGCGCGGCTACACCTGGTGGCCGCTGCTCGACTTCGTCGACTGGTCGTGGGCCGCAGGCGGTGCGAACGTCGAGGAGTTCGCCGTCGCGCAGACGGGGGCGGACGGCGCGGTGCAGATCGCCCCGGCGCCGCCGCTCGGCGACCCGCGCGACGGGAAGAGCGCGTTCCTGCGGCGGATGGGGCTCGTGCGGCTCGAGGAGACGCCGGAAGGCCGTCTCGAGCGGCATCCCACGCCCGCCGCCGACGAGTTCGCGCGACGCGCACGGGAGACCGGATGAGCGCGCCCGTGCACCCGCGACCGTTCGCCGACCCGTTCGTGACGTCGACCGGCGACGGGTGGCTCGCGATCGGCACGGAGGACCCCGCGCCCGCCGAAGGTCGGCTCTTCCCGCTCATCGCCTCCGACGATCTGCGCGCCTGGGTCGACGCGGGTCACGCCCTCGAACGACCCGACCGGGCGCTCGGCGACGCGTTCTGGGCGCCCGAGATCGCGCACGTCGACGGCCGCTGGTGGCTGTACTACTCCGTTGGCCACGGCATCCACGGTCACCACGTGCGGGTCGCCGTCGCCGACGCGCCGACGGGCCCGTACCGGGACACCGGCGTCGATCTCACGCCCGGGGAGCGCTTCGCGATCGACGCGCACCCGTTCCGCGACGACGACGGTCGGTGGTATCTCTACTTCGCCCGCGACGTGCTCGACGCCACCCGCGCGGGTACCCATCTCGCCGTCCTGCCCCTCGCAGCGCCCGACCGCGCCGCGGGCGAGCCGGTCGCCGTGCTCGAACCCTTCGCCGAGTGGCAGCTCTACGAGCGCGACCGTGCCATGTACGGGTCGCGCTACGACTGGCACACGCTCGAGGGTCCGTCGGTGGTGCGCCGCCACGGCCGCTACTGGATGACCTACTCCGGCGGGGCGTGGACAGGAGACGGCTACCAGGTCTCGTGGGCGGTCGCCGATCACCCGCTCGGGCCGTGGACACCGGCACCCCCGGAAACGCGTCCGCTCCTCGCGAGCGACGGGGAACTCCTCGGTCCCGGCCACAACTCCCTCGTCGACACCGACGAGGGAGACATCATCGCCTTCCACTCCTGGGATGAGGCGCACACCGCGCGTCGGATGCACGTGCGCCGCATCTCCTTCGAGCTGGACGGTCCCCGAGTGACGGACCCACTCGGGGACCGTCCTCCGCCCCGACGCGGCTGAACGTCAGCGGCTCGCCAGGCCGAGTGTGCTGGCGAGCCACCGGTGCGCGCGGGCGACGAGTGCAACCGCAGTGGGGGTGTCGCCCGCCCAGTTCTCGAAGCCGTGCGGTGCGCCGGGCACGACGTCGAGGGTCACGTCGACGCCCGCCGCGCGCAGCCGCTCGGCGTAGGCGACGTCCTCGGCGTGGAAGAGCTCGATGTCGCCGACGCAGATCCACGTCGGCGGCAGTCCCGCGAGGTCGTCGCGGTGCGCGGCGACAGCGTACGGCGGGATGCCCTCCGATCCCGGAGCTCGCCCGAGGTAGGACCGCCAGCCGTGCTCGTTCGCGGTGTTGTTCCAGACGAAGTGGCCGACGGCGTCGAGCGAGCGGTCGGCGGCGGTGCGGTCGTCGAGCATCGGGCAGAACAGCCACTGCGCGATCGGCTGAACGTCCGACGTGTCGCGCAGCCGCTGCACGAGCGTCGCGGCGAGGCCGCCGCCCGCGCTCTCGCCGGCGACCACGAGGCGTGCGGGGTCGACCCCGAGCTCGGCGGCGTGCGTGCGCATCCAATTCCAGACGGCGGTGACGTCGTCGAGAGGTGCGGGGAAGGGATGCTCGGGTGCCAGCCGGTACTCGGCGGAGACGACGGTCACGCCGAGGGCGGCGGCGGTGCCGGCGACGAGCCGGTGGTCTTGTTTCGCGGAGCCGATGACGAACCCTCCGCCGTGGATCCAGAGCACGCCGGGTCCCACGGGCGCGCCGTCGGGTCGGTAGACGAGCGCGCGCATTCCGCCGTCGCGCACGGCGGTCATCGTCACCCCGGGTACCTCGGGGGTCGGGATGAGGCGCGTCGCCAGCCGCACCACCGCGCGGAGCACCGGGTTGCGGGCGTTCAGCGCGGGAAGCTTCAGCGTGGCGGCACGCAGCTCGGGGTCGACGACGACGATGTCCATGCGGCGATCCTGTCGAAACGAAGGAGGGGTGTCAACAATGTTGACACCCCTCCTTCGGAACGGAGACTGCGGATCAGGCGCTGCGGCGCTGCCCGGGAGCCGACGCGCGGCGGTTGCCCCGCGGCCGACCGGCCGAGGCGGGGGCCGACTCCTCGCGGGAGAACGTGGCCCCGCCCGTCGACGACGAGTACACGACGCCTCCGCGCTGCGGACGCGCGACCGGGCTCTGCCCGCCGCCCTGTCCGCCGCGACGACGGCGACCGCCCTGCCCGGCCGGCTGACCCTGGCGGGTCTGCTGGGCATCCGAGCGCTCGCGGCGCTGCTCGCCCTGCTGGCCGCTGCGGCCGCCCGACGACTGACGCTGACGCGGCCTCGACGGTTGCTGCTGCGTCGCGGCCCTGACCGGCGACGGCTTCACGTACTCGGCGACGTCGCCGACGAGCTCGGTGACGGCCGGCGAGGTGTGGGTGACCGGCTGCACCTCGGCGGAGATGCCCGCCTTGCGCATGAGGTCGGCGAGGTCCTTGCGCTGCTCCGGCAGCACGAGCGTGACGACGACGCCTTCCTTGCCCGCGCGGGCGGTGCGGCCCGAGCGGTGCAGGTACGCCTTGTGCTCGGCCGGCGGGTCGATGTGCACGACGAGCTCGATGTCGTCGACGTGCACGCCGCGCGCCGCGATGTCGGTGGCGACGAGAACGCGCGTGGTGCCGTCGGCGAACGCGGCGAGATTGCGCTCGCGCGCGCCCTGGCTGAGGTTGCCGTGCAGGTCGGCGGCGGGGATGCCCGCGGCCGTCAGGTCTTTCGCCCAGCGCTTGGCGACGTGCTTGGTGCGCGTGAACATGATGCGGCGGCCCGTGCCCGAGGCGAGCGTCTTGACGAGCTCCTTCTTGGCGGTGAGGTCGGCGGCGGCGAAGACGACGTGCTCCATGACGCCCTGCGGAACGCCCGAGTCGGTGACCCCGTGGCTGATCGGCTGCGAGAGGAAGCGGTTCGCGATCTTGTCGACGCCGTTGTCGAGCGTCGCGCTGAACAGCATCCGCTGTCCGTCGGCCGGCGTGGCCGACATGATGCGGGTGACACCCGGCAGGAAGCCGAGGTCGGCCATGTGGTCGGCCTCGTCGAGCACGGTGATCTCGATCGCGTCGAGGAACACGTGCTTCTGCTTCATGAGGTCTTCGAGGCGACCGGGGCAGGCGACGACGATGTCGACGCCCGAGCGCAGCGCCGCGACCTGCGGGTTCTGCGAGACGCCGCCGAAGATCGTCGTGACGCTGAGGCCGTACGCCTTCGCGAGCGGCGCGATGGTCTCTGCGATCTGGGTCGCGAGCTCGCGCGTCGGGGCGAGCACGAGGCCGAGGGGACGGCCCGGGCGACGCGGCCCGCCGGCGAGGCGGGTGCCGAGGCGCGCGACGAGCGGGAGGCCGAAGGCGAGGGTCTTGCCCGAGCCGGTGCGGCCGCGACCGAGCACGTCGCGCCCGGCGAGCGTGTCGGGCAGGGTCGCCGACTGGATCGGGAACGGGGTGGTCTTGCCCTGCGCGGCGAGAACCTCGAGGAGCGGGAAGGGCACGCCGAGCGTGCCGAAATCGGTGGTGGTCATGGGGTTCTTTCCGCCGGAGCGCGCGCACGCGCAGCCGGGATTTCTGGTGAGGTGGCGAAGGTGCCGGTGGGCACATCCGTTCGCCGCGAGAGACTCGTCAACTCACCGCTCGTTCAGAGAACTGCGGGAGGAGAGGAAGCGTTCTACGACGCCAGGCCGGCGCAGTGACGCGCGACCAGTGACTCCAGGCTAGCAGAGACCCCCGGATGCCGCCCTCACGCGGCCGTGCGGCGGCGGTTCCAGCGCACGAGCAGCACGATCGCCGTCGCGACGACCGCCGCGAACACGAGCCAGGGGAGCAGCACGCCGAGCGCGACCAGCAGCCCGGAGAAGAAGCCGACGAAGGCGGCCCATCCGGTCTCCAGCCCGCTCACGAAGTCCATCGGTTCGACCGTCGGCGCCTCGGCCTCGGAGCGCAGGTAGAGCGAGAGCGTCGAGAGCGCGACCTGGTCGGCGACCGAGCGCTGCTGCGCTTCGAGTTCCTCGAGCGTCGCCTGGTGCTGCGCGATGCGTTCCTCGAGCTCGATGAGGTCGGCGATCGTCGCGGCGCGACCGAAGAGGGCGTTGAGCCGGTCGATGATGCCGCGCTGGGTCGCGATGCGCGAATCGAGGTCGGCGACCGCGACGGTCACGTCGGTCGAGTTCGTGGAGACCTCGTCGGCGCGACCGTCGATGCCGAGGGCGGCGAGGTCGTCGATGACGCTCTGCAGCTTCTCGGCGGGGATGCGGAGGGTGAGGCTGGCGCTGCCCATGTCGCCGTTCGACGGGGCGTACTCGTTTCGGCCGTCGACCCGGCCCCCGGCAGCCTCGACGAGGCGCACGGCCTCCTGCGACGCGGCGGCCGGATCCTCGGCGGTCACGGTCATCGAGCCGGAGACGATCTCGACGCGGGCATCCTCGGACGCCAGGTCGCCCGCGACTCCGCCGTCGCTGTCGGCGCCGACGTACTCCTCGACGCCACCACCGTCCGGTGCCTGCGGCGCGGAGACGCCCTGGTCGTTCGAGGGCATCGCACCCCCGGCGCTGCAGCCGGCGAGGAGAAGCGTCGCCGCGAGAACCGTCGTACCCAGAATCGTGATCCGCCTCATGCGGCCAACGCTAAAGAGCGCGGCGCGCATGCACCACACAACGTTCATCACGATTCGGTCGTCAGGCGATCACGATTCCGTCACGACCACCCCGGTGCCGACCCGCTGTCAACCCTCTCGAACATCCCAGGTCGGCCTCGTAACTTGGGGCACCCCGCAACGACGACACAAGGAGGATCCCATGGGTTTCATGGACAGCGCGAAGGATGCCGCCGAGGCCACCGGCGAGAAGATCGGCGAGACGGTGGACGACACCAAGGAGCGCATCTCCGACAAGGTCGACGAGATGCAGGCCGATGCCGCGGTGAAGAAGGCCGAGGCCGAGCGCGACGCCGTGCACGCCAAGAACGAGCACAAGGAGAACATGCGGGAGAGCTGAACGCTCTGCGCACGTCGCCGCCCTACGATGGCGGCATGGGGTGGCTCCGCCGACTACTGCGGAGACCGCCCCTTCTCCATGTCGCGCGGGACGCCGGAGACGGCCCGCCCGTCGTGCTCCTGCACGGCATCGCCTCCTCGTCGGTCACCTTCGAGAACGTCGTCCCGCTCATCACGGAGTATCACCGCGCGGTGTCGATCGATCTGCTCGGCTTCGGGGCGTCGCCCGCTCCCGCCGACGCCACGTACACGATCGAGGAGCACGTGGCGGCTCTGCACCGCACGTTGCGGAAGCTCGGCCTCCGCCGCGTCGTGCTCGTCGGGCACTCCATGGGCGCCCTCATCGCCGCGCGCTACGCCGCGACCCACCGCTCCGCCGTGACGCGACTCGTGCTCGTGAGCCCACCCGTCTACTTCGTGCCGACCGAGATCGGCACCCCGATCGACCGTGCGGCGATGGGGCTCTACTTCCGCTTGTACGAGTTCCTCCGCGCCAACAAGGAGTTCACGATCCGCGCCGCCGCCGGGCTCGCCCTGCTGTCGCCGATCAAGAACCTGCTCGACGTGTCCGAGCGCAACTGGAATGCCTTCGTCCTCTCGCTCGAGAAGGCGATCGAGTCGCAGACGACGGTGAACGACCTCGTGCAGGTGACCGCCCCCATCCACCTCGTCTACGGCACGCTCGACCCCTTCCTGCACCCCGCCGGTCTGCGGATCGTCGAGAGCCTGCGTGGCGTGACCGCCCACAGGGTCTCGGGGGTCGACCACGTCATCCGCCCCCGGATGGCGCGTGTCGTCGCCACGGCGATCGGCTGACGGCAGAGCACACGCCCGGCGTCGCACCGCGGGCATAGGGTCGCTCCATGGCGAGGCAGCGACTCGGGGCGGAGTTCGGCAAGGTCTTCACGGCGAACCTGTCGTCGAGCGTCGCGGACGGCATCGCGCGCACCGCCATCCCCCTGCTCGCCGTGCAACTCACCTCCGACCCGCTGCTCGTCGCCGGGGTCGCCGCCCTGCAGATGGTGCCGTGGTTGCTGTTCGCGATCCCGGCGGGCCTCATCGTCGATGCGGTCGACCGCCGCCACGCGCTCGCGATCTCGAACTCGCTGCGCGCGCTGCTCGCGGTCGGGTTGTTCGCACTCGCCCTGACCGGCAACCTGTCGATCTGGTCGCTCTACGTCGTCATCTTCCTGTACGGCGTCGGCGAGACGGTCTACGACGGCGCGATCCGCGCGGTCGTGCCGAGCCTCGTGCCGAAGTCGCTGCTGCCGAAGGCGAACGGCCGCATCGAGGCCGCCGAGACGATCGCGCAGAACTTCCTCGCGGGACCGATCACGGCGCTCCTGTTCGCGGTCACGGTGCTCATCCCGCTCGGCGCCAATGCCGTGGCCTTCGGGCTCGCCGCGGTGCTCGCGCTCTTCCTCCCGACGGCCGCGTCGGGCCGGCAGTTCGCGCTGCCCAAGCCGGCGGTGCGCGAGCCGTGGTACCGCCAGCTCGGCGAGGGTTACCGGTTCATCTTCGGCAACCGGATGCTGACGACCCTGCTGTTGCTCACGACCTTCATCGGGCTGATGTTCTCGGCGGGCACCGCGACGTTCGTGCTCTTCCTCATCGACGACCAGGGACTGCCGCCGGAGCTCTTCGGGCTCTTCATGCTCACCGGAGCCGCGGGCGGCATCCTGGGTTCGCTGCTCGCCTCGGCGCTCACCGCCCGGTTCCGCGCCGGTCCGACGATGGCGGTCGCCTGCTTCGTCTCCACGGCACCCCTCGCGGTGCTCTGGTTCTTCCCGAACCTGTGGGTGGCCGGCGCGATGTACTTCCTGACGTCGCTCGGCGTGCTGATCTGGAACGTGCTCGTCATGTCGCTGCGGCAGGCTGTCATCCCGGGGCGGTTGCTCGGACGCGTGCACGGCAGCTGGCGCACCATCCTGTGGGGCTCGATGCCGTTCGGGTCGCTGCTCGGCGGCCTCATCGCGCGTGTCGACATCACACTGCCGTTCCTCGTCGGGGGCGGTCTCTCGACGCTCGCCGGGCTCGTGTTCTTCCGCTTCCTGTCGAGACTGCCCAACCCGGAGGACGTCGACAACGGCGACCCGCCGGCCGGGGCGCCCGCGGTCGGTCCGTCGGTGGGAGGTCCGTCGACCGACGCCGGCCCGACCGAGCCGCACGCGCAGGACTGATCTCAGCTCGGCTGAATCGACACGGGCTCGGTGTCGGGGATCGGACCCGCCTCGCGCCCGCGGAGGTCGGGCAGGGCGCGGCGGAAGAGCATCGCGATGATCACGGCGGCGGCGACCAGGCCGGCGGCCGTCCAGAACCCGCCGGTCGGGCCCGCCGCGTCGATGAGGAACCCGGCGATCGCCGAGCCGAACGCGGCGCCGAGCAGCTGCCCGGTGCCGACCCAGCCGTACGCCTCGGCGGTGTCGCTGAAACGGACGGTCGCCGAGACGACCGCGAACATGACCGCGAGGGCGGGAGCGACCATGAGCCCGGCGATCGCGAGGGCGCCCGAGATCGTCCAGAACTCGAACGCGAAGATCGCGAGCACCGAGCCGACGAGGATGATCGACATCCTCCGCGCGAGCGCCCACGGGCCGATCGGGCGGTGGCCGAACGCGAGCCCGCCGACGAGCGAGGTGAGCGCGAAGATCGCGAGCACGAAGCCGGCGTCGGGGCTGCCCTCTCCGAACATCGACACGACGCCCGCCTCGATCGCCGCGAAGCAGCCGACGAGCAGCACGCCGAGGATCGTGATGAGCAGCACCGTCGGACGTGCGAGCACGACGCCGAACCGCCGCCGCGACTGCGGGATGCGCACCCGCCCCACCTCGGGGCTCGAGATGAACCACGTGCCGCCGCCGACGAGGAAGACGAGCGAGAGCAGGATGCCGACGGTCGACGAGATCTGCGTCGCGACGAACGTCACGAGCACGGGGCCCGCGACCCAGATGATCTCCTGCGCGCTCGCGTCGAGCGAGAAGAGCGGCGTGAGCTGACGGCTGTTGACGACCTTCGGGTAGATCGTGCGCACGGCGGGCTGGATGGGCGGATAGCTCAGCCCGGTGAGGAGGGCGAAGCCCATGAACCCCGGCACGCCGATCGTGATCGGCGCGAAGGCGAGGGTCGCGAGGCCCGTGGCGCAGACGATGCTCGTGAGGATGAGCACCGGGCGCATGCGCCATGCGCCCATCCACCGGCTCGTGAGCGGACCGGCGACGGCCTGTCCGACGCTCAGGCTCGCGAGCACGAGCCCCGCGGCGCCGTACGAGTGGAAGAGGCTCTCGATGTGGATGAGCAGCCCGAGCGAGAGCATCCCGCCGGGGAAGCGGGCGACGAGTTGCGCGCAGAGGAGCCGGGCGACCCCCGGCGTGCGCAACAGCTCCGCGTAACTCTTCACAGCCGACCCACCCTACTCTCCGGCCCGCCTCCGCCGTGGCGGTGTCGTACGCGTTAAACCCGTCGGCCCGGCGGGTGTCCGAGGCGCGCCGTAGCCTGTGGAATCTGTGCAGAACTCGGCGAACTTATCCACAATCTGTGGACGACACGCCACAAGATGTAGTGGTGGTGCTCGTGTCGGTGCCCCGATATATAGTGGTGAGACTTCCCGGCCGGGGGTGGGACATCGGCCGGGCTCAACTGTCTTAGCCGTTAGGGAAACAGGGGTCACGAGACCTCGCAGGGGATGCCGGAGACGGCACGAAAAGGAGCAAATCGGTGAGCATCACGGTGGTCAAGCGCGACGGGACGCGCGAGCCTTACGACGCCAACAAGATCAACCTCGCGATCGAGCACGCGAGCGCCGGGCTCGGCGAGGACATCACGTGGGTGACGCAGATCGCCTCGGAGCTCGAGCTCACCCTCTTCGACGGCATCACGACGCAGCAGCTCGACGAGGCCGTCATCCAGGTGGCGCTGCAGAACGTCAAGGACGACCCGCAGTTCGACACCGTCGCCGCCCGCCTCCTGCTGAAGACGATCTACAAGCGCGTGCTCGGCGACTACGAGACGCCCGCCGAGCTCAAGTCGCTCCACGCGCAGCACTTCAAGGCCGCCGTCCTGCGCGGCGTCGAAGAGAAGCTGCTCGACCCGCGCTTCCCCGACCTCTACGACTTCGACCGCCTCGCCGCCGCGCTCGAGCCGAGCCGCGACGAGCTGCTCAAGTACATCGGCGTCGTGACGCTCAACAACCGCTACGGCATCAAGGCGCGCAACAACGAGCCGCTCGAGGTGCCGCAGTTCTTCTGGATGCGCATCGCGATGGGTCTCTCGCTCAACGAGGCCGACCCCACCTCGGTCGCGATCGGCTTCTACGACAAGATGTCGAAGCTCGAGTACGTCGCCGCCGGCTCGACCCTCGTCAACGCGGGCACCGCCTACCCGCAGCTCTCCAACTGCTTCGTCATGGAG
>NZ_JBMRCP010000077.1:0-14737 GCF_057350545.1 Pseudolysinimonas sp.
CAACCCGCGAGCATCCGCGCCCTGCGGTTTCGATACACCGCGCTGCGCGCGGCACTCAACCCGCGGGGGGGGCTATTGCTCGTGGATGTCACCGGAGCGGAAGCGGGCGAGGGCGGCGAGCACGTCGGCGATCTCGTCGGGGCCGTCGACGCGGAAGGCGGCCTCGGTGGCGCCCGATCCGCTCTTCACGCCGACATCGTGCGGGAGGAGGGCGGCGAAGGCATCCTCGTCGGTGACGTCGTCGCCGGCGTAGAAGACGGCATCCGCCGCGGTGTAGCGACGCAGGTGCTCGACCGCCTCGCCCTTCGTGGTGGAGCGCACCGCGAACTCGAGCACGTTCTTGCCTTTGCGCACCGTGAGGTTCTCGATCTCGGCCTGCGCTTCCGACAGGGCGACGAGGTGGGCGAGGCGCGAGTTCTCCTCGGTCGCGAGACGTGTATGCAGGGCGAACCCGGCGGGCTTCGTCTCGAGCCACACCTGGTCGAACTCGTCGGCGACCTCGCCGAGCACCTCGTGCAGCACCTCGACCTGCTCGATCTCGGCGGTGTCGAGCGCGATGCGATCGTCGGGGTTGTCGAGCCGCAGTTCGATCCCGTGCGACCCGACGAGCAGAACGGTGTCGGGCAGGTCGGCGACGTCGATGAGTGACCCGAGTGCCCGACCGGAGACCAGGGCGACGCGCGTGTTCGGCATCTTGAGCAAGGCGAGAACCGCTTCACGGGCTTCCGGCAGTGCGCGCGCGTGCTCGGGTGAGTCGACCTCGGGGGCGAGTGTGCCGTCGAAGTCGAGGGCGACGAGCAGCCGACGAGCGTGCGCGAGTTCGCGCAGCGCGGCGAGCAGCGACTCCGGGAGCGGAGTCGTCGAGACGCGGTGCCGAGGGTCGCTCACGAGCTCGGCGGACGATCCACCGTCCACTCCAGGTCGCCGAGCGGGTTGAGGTCGATGCCCTCGAGACGGCCGTCCTGCGTGTCGGCGAGGGTGCGCAGGAAGCTGCGCGACCAGTGGCCGACATCGTTCTCGCGCACGCGCTTGCGCAGCGACCGCATCCGCTTGCGCCGCTCGGAACGCGTCATCTCGACGGCCTGCATGATCGCATCCTTCAACCCGTCGATGTCGTGCGGGTTGATGCGCAGTGACGTCTTGAGTTCGTCGGCCGCTCCGGCGAACTCCGAGAGCACGAGCACCCCGTCTTCGTCGAAGCGCGCGGCGACGTACTCCTTCGCGACGAGGTTCATGCCGTCGCGCAGCGCGGTGACGAGCATGACGTCGGCGGCGAGGTAGAGCGCCGCCATCTCCTCCCGCGGGAAGCCGTGGTGCAGGTAGTTGACCGCCTGGTGGCCGATCGTGCCGAAGTCGCCGTTGATGCGACCGACGGTGAGCTCGATCTCGTCGCGCAGGTGCCGATACGACTCGACCCGCTCGCGGCTCGGGCTCGCGACCTGCACGAGGGTGACGTCTTCGACGTTGAGGCGGCCGTCGTCGATGAGCTCGCCGAACGCCTTCAGGCGGTGGGCGATGCCCTTCGTGTAGTCGAGGCGGTCGACCCCGAGGATGACGGTCTTCGGGTCGCCGAGGTCGGCGCGGATCTGCTTCGCCCGCTCCTGCACGTCCGGTGAGCGTGCGAGCTTCTCGAACGCTTCGACGTCGATCGAGATGGGGAAGGCCCGCGCGACGACGTCGCGTGCCGGGGTGTCGCCGGTCGCGGGCACCTCGATGATCGGGCTCTTCGTCGTGTGGCCGAGCAGACGCCGCACGGCGCGGGAGAAGTTGCCCGCATCCGACACGCGCTGGAAGCCGACGACGTCGGCGCCGAGCAGCCCTTCGAGCACCTGCGTGCGCCAGGGCAGCTGCGAATAGAGGCCGTAGGCCGGGAACGGGATGTGGTTGAAGAATCCGATGACGAGGTCGGGCCGCAACTCTCGCAGCATCCGCGGGACGAGCTGCAGCTGATAGTCCTGCACCCAGACCGTGGCACCCTTCGACGAGACGCCGGCCACGGCATCCGCGAACCGCTGATTCACGGTGACGTAGGAGTCCCACCAGTCGCGGTGGTAGGTCGCCGGCACGATGACGTCGTGGTACAGCGGCCAGATGGTGTCGTTGCTGAAGCCCTCGTAGTAGTCCTCGACCTCCTGGGCCGAGAGGGCGAGCGGGACGATGCGGATGCCCTCGTGCGTGAAGGGTCGCACCTTCTCATCGGGCTTGCCGATCCAGCCCACCCATGCGCCGTCGGTTTGGCGCATGACGGGCTCGAGCGCCGTGACCAGACCGCCCGGCGACTGCTTCCAGGCGGCGGAGCCGTCCTCAGCGACCACACGGTCGACCGGCAGGCGGTTGGAGACGACGACGAAGGCAAACTTCTCGTCGGTCACGTTTCGACGGTAGCAGTGCGGCGGCGTCGACCCCTCGGGTGGCGGAAGGGCTCCGAATCCGCTACGGCGGACGTTCCCGATTTCGTCACACGGGCGACACACGACCGGGTTAGGTTGTACGGCAATGATTTCCATCGGCATGAGCACCTCCTGCAACTTCCCCATGGGGGTCGAGCAGTCGTTCCGTCTCGCCAGGCTCGCGGGCTACGACGGCGTCGAGGTCATGGTCACGACCGATCCCGTCACGCGGGATGCCGCCGCGCTGAAGGCCCTGAGCGCGCGGTACTCGATGCCGATCCTCTCCATCCACGCACCGTCGCTGTTCCTCACCCAGTTCGTCTGGGGCCGGGATGCCCAGGTCAAGCTGGAGAGGTCGGCGCAGCTCGCCGCGGAGGTCGGCGCGTCGGCGGTCGTCGTGCACCCGCCATTCCGCTGGGAGGCGAACTACGCGCGGAACTTCGAGCGCATCGTGCGCCAGACGGGTCAGAACACCGGCGTCGAGATCTGCGTCGAGAACATGTTCCCGTGGAAGGTCGGCCACAAGAATCTCAAGGCGTACGCCCCGAGTCCCGACCCGCTCGACCTCGACGTCGACGCGATGACGCTCGACTTCTCGCACGCGTCCCTCACCGGGCGAGACTCGCTCGAGTATGCGATGGCGATGGGCGACAAGCTCCGCCACATCCACCTGTGCGACGGCAAGAGGTCGGTGCACGACGGCAATCTCAAAGACGAGCACCTGCTTCCCGGCCGCGGCACCGAGCCGGTCGCCGAGGTTCTGCAGCTGCTCGCCGAGAACCGGTTCACCGGGCACGTGGTGGCCGAGGTCGGTCTCCACCACGTGCGCAATCCACGCGTGCGGCTCGAGATGCTCGTCGAAACGGCGGCCTTCGCGAGGACGCATCTCGGCCAGGAGCACGCGACGCGCGAGCCGCTCAGCGTCGGCGGCGGTCAGAAGATCAACGCCCGCAGCGTGCGTCGCGCGCGGAAGGCTTCCCGCACGACCGCGTGATCGTCAACCCTGTGGCGCCGACGCGTCACCGGGGTACCGTGGACGCGTGCGCAAGTTCATTTTCAACTTCAGCGTGCTGAGCGCGCTCTTCGGCGCGGTCGGCCTCGCGAAGACCACGAGCCAGGGCCCCCGTGACTGGAAACTCGTCCTCATGTGGGTCTCGTGGGGCATCAACGTCGCGATCGCGATCGGTACGGTCGCGGATCGGGCGAAGGACGACGAACTGGAGGAATGGTGATGGACTACCCCGACGTGAACCCCCTCGTGCCCGGCGGCCCCGGCTTCGGGTTCCACTGGTTCTGGACGATCGGCTCGTTCCTGTTCGGCCTCGTGCTGTTCGCGGCGTTCGTGGTCGTGATCGTGCTGCTCGTGCGGTACCTGCTCGTGGCGACCAAGGCACACCAGCACTACCTCGACTCGCACCGGTCGTCATCGGCCTCCGCGACCTCCGCGCCCGCGGCGTCGCCCACGCCGACGCCGACGACGCCGACGCCGACGACGCCGGACCCGACGCCGCCGAACGTGCCGGCCGGCACCAAGCCGACCCGCACCCGCACGCCGAAGCCCCCGGCGGCATCCTGACCCCCGTCGTCCTGCTGACCGGCTTCGAGCCGTTCGGGGGCGACACCACCAATCCCTCGTGGGATGCCGTGCAGCTGCTGGCATCCCGCTGGGACGGCCCCGCCGAGTTGCACGTGCGGCGGCTGCCGGTCACCTTCGCGGGATCCGGTGAGGACCTCGAGGCGGCGCTCGCGGAGGTCTCCCCCGATGTCGTGATCTGCGTCGGCCTCGCGGGCGGCGACCCCGACATCCGTCTCGAGAACGTCGCGATCAACCTCGACGACGCGCGCATCCCCGACAACGCCGGGGCTCAACCGGTCGATGAGCCCCTCGCCCCGGGCGGCCCGGCCGCCTACTTCGGCTCGCTGCCGGTGAAGGCCGCCGTCGCCGCCCTCCGCGAGCGCGGCATCCCGGCCCGTGTCTCCCACACCGCGGGTACGTTCGTCTGCAATCACGTGTTCTACCTGCTGATGCATGCGCTCGAGTCGCGCCCCGGGATGCGCGGCGGCTTCGTGCACGTTCCGTACGCGTCGGATGGTGTCGCACCCGACAGCCCCTCGCTGCCTCTCGACGCGATCGCCGACGCCCTCGACATCGTCGTGCGCACGGCGCTCTCACGAGATGCCGACCTGCGCGTCCCCGGCGGCACCCTCTCCTAGAACGCGGCGTCGAGCATCGTGCCGACGGAGATCTGCACGATCACGAGGCCCGCGACGAACACGAGCGGACCGATCGCGCGGAACAGCACCGGCGAGACCTTCCGCGGCGGCGGATCCGCGAGCAGTCGCCTCCGGTCGTTGAGGTGCGTGGCGAGACGCTCGGACGCGAACAGCAGCACGACCCCGCCGGCGAGGAGCAGGATGCCGATCACGGCAGCGCTGATCAGGAGCCCGTCCATGGGGTGAGGGTAGCGGGGCGGACCTACGCGAGGAAGCCGCGGAGGAGCACGCCCGAGGCTTCGAGGTGCTCACGCATCGCCTCGGCGGCGCCCTGCTCGTTGCCGGCGAGGATCGCGAACACGATGGCTTCGTGCTGGCGGTTGGAGTGCTCGATCGCGCGCGCGAGCAACGGGAAGGTGTCGAGCAGCTCGTTGACGCGCGACCGGTTGTCGGCGAGCAGCGTCACGAGCGACGGCACGCCGACGATCTCGGCGAACGCGAGGTGCAGGCGGGAGTCGAGGCGGCGGTAGTCGTCGGGCGAGGAGGCCTGCACTTCGCCGAGACGGGTCCAGAGCAGCGCGCGCTCCTCCGCGCCGAGGCTGCGGGTGGAGGCAGCGCGGACGGCACCGACCTCGAGGATCTCGCGCAATCCGAGCAGGTCTTCGACCTCCGGCGCGCTCGGCACGACCGCGAGCTCCGACGGCGGCGGCGGCAGCGGATCCGCCACGAACGTGCCGCCGTAGCGCCCGCGTCTCGCCACGAGGTAGCCCGCTTCGGCCAGCTCGCGGATCGCCTCGCGCACCGTGTCGCGCGACACCGAGAACCGCGCGGCGAGGTCGCGCTCCGCCGGCAGCGCCTTGCCCGGTTCGACGACCCCGAGCCGGATGGTCTGCATGAGACGCCCGACGGTGTCTTCGAGCGCGTTGCCGCTGCGCACGGGGCGGAAGACCGCACCGTCGATGAGCGACTCCGTCGGGTTCGTCATGTCACCAGTTGATCAGAGCGGTGTCACGTAGGCGGCGCTGATGCCGCCGTCGACGAGGAACGTGGAGGCCGTCACGAACGACGCGTCGTCGCTCGCGAGGAAGGCGACCGCGGCCGCGAGCTCCTCGGGCTCGGCGAAGCGCCCGACGGGCACGTGGATGAGCCGGCGGGCCGCACGCTCCGGGTCTTTCGCGAACAGCTCCTTGAGCAGCGGCGTGTTGACCGGTCCGGGGC
Source organism: Pseudolysinimonas sp. (assembly GCF_057350545.1). Lineage (NCBI taxonomy): Bacteria > Bacillati > Actinomycetota > Actinomycetes > Micrococcales > Microbacteriaceae > Pseudolysinimonas > Pseudolysinimonas sp. The sequence continues at coordinate 5,823 of NZ_JBMRCP010000077.1, forward strand.
AGAGCGCGTTGACGCGGATGCCCTGCCGCGCGAACTGCACGCCGAGCTCGCGCGTCATGGCCAGCACGCCGCCCTTGGATGCCGTGTAGCTGATCTGCGACGTCGCGGAGCCGAGCACCGCCACGAAGGATGCCGTGTTGATGATCGAGCCGGAACCCTGCGGCACCATGTGGCGCAGCGCCGCACGCGAGCAGAGGTAGACGCTCGTGAGGTTGACGAGCTGCACGCGGTCCCAGGCATCCAGCTCGGTCGTCTCGATCGAGTCGTCGTCGGCGGGCGAGATGCCGGCGTTGTTGAACGCGATGTCGACGCTGCCGAGCTCTGCCGCCGCGGTGTCGAAGAGGTTGTCGACGTCCGCCTTGTCGGCGACGTTGGCCCGAACGAACAGCCCGCCGACCTCCGCGGCGGCGGCCTCTCCCGTGGCTGGGTCGAGGTCGCCGATCACGACGCGCGCGCCTTCGGCGGCGAAGCGGCGGGCGGTGGCGAGGCCGATGCCGGAGGCGCCGCCGGTGATGACGGCGACCTTGCCGGCGAGGCGTTGCGTGAGGTCCATGTGTGCTCCTTGGTGGGGGTTTCGAGACGCGTCCGGCTGCGCCGGGCGCTCCTCAACCCGCGAGGGGTTGTCAGTCGGTGGAGAAGAAGACGTTCTTGGTCTCGGTGAAGTGCAGGGCGGCGTCGGGGCCGAGCTCGCGGCCGAGGCCGCTCTGCTTGAAGCCGCCGAACGGGGTCGTGTAGCGCACCGACGAGTGCGAGTTCACCGAGAGGTTGCCGCTCTCGACGCCGCGCGCGACGCGGATGCCGCGGCCGAGGTCGCGCGTCCAGATCGAGCCGGAGAGCCCGTAGATCGACGAGTTGGCGAGGGCGATCGCATCCGCCTCGTCGTCGAACGGCAGCACCGACACGACAGGACCGAAGATCTCGTCGATCGCCACGCGGTCGTCACGAGCGGGGAGCAGCACGGTGGGCGCCATCCAGAAGCCCTTGCCCTCAGGGGCGGTGCCGCGGAAGGCGACGTTCGCCCCGTCGAGGAAACCTTCCACCGAGGAGCGGTGAGCCGCCGAGACGAGCGGCCCCATCTCGGTCGCCTCGTCCATCGGGTCGCCCACGCGCCACGCCGTCACCGCGGGCTCGAGCAGCTCGAGGAATCTCTCGAGCACCGAGCGCTCGACGAGCAGCCGGGAGCGCGCGCAGCAGTCCTGCCCGGCGTTGTCGAACACCGACCCCGGCGCCGTTGCCGCAGCCTTCTCGAGGTCGGAGTCGGCGAAGACGATGTTGGCGCTCTTGCCGCCGAGCTCGAGAGTGACCGGCTTGACGTTCTCGGCGGCGCCCGCGGCGACGCGCTTGCCCACCTCGGTGCTGCCGGTGAACACGAGCTTGCGCACGTCCGGATGCGTGACGAACCGCTCCCCCACGACCGAGCCGCGGCCCGGCAGCACCTGGAAGAGGTGCTCGGGCAATCCCGATTCGAGGCCGAGCTCGCCGAGGCGGATCGCGGTGAGCGGCGTCCAGTCGGCGGGCTTGAGCAGTACAGCGTTCCCCGCGGCGAGCGCCGGCGCGAACCCCCACGACGCGATCGTCATCGGGAAGTTCCACGGCACGATGATGCCGACGACGCCGATCGGCTCGTGGAAGGTCACGTCGATGCCGCCCGCGACGGGGATCTGAGCCCCGATCATCCGCTCGGGGGCGCCCGCGTAGTAATTCAGGACATCCCGCACGTGACCGGCCTCCCAGCGGGCCGAACCGATCGGATGTCCTGAGTTGCGTACCTCCAGGAGGGCCAACTCCTCGAGGTGCGCGTCGACGGTCGCCGCGAACCGGCGTAGCGCGAGTGCGCGATCCGCGGGGGCGAGGGCGGCCCACGCCTTCTGGGCGCGCACCGCCCGGGCGATCGCGGCATCCACCTCGTCGAGCGGCGTGTGCGCGACCTCGGCGATGACCGACTCGTCGGCCGGGTTGATGATCGTCGTGGTGCTCACGGAAGCCTCCCGGCATAGGCGCGCGCCGCCTCGACGAGCCCCGCGAACAGGCGCGCATCCTCGGCGGCGTCCTCTTCCGGGTGCCACTGCACGGCGACCCCGAACGGCACGTCGGGCAGCTCGACCGCGTAGACGGTGCCGTCCTCGGTATGCGCGGTGGCTCGCAGGCCCGTGCCGAGCTCATCGACGGCCTGGTGGTGGTAGCTCTTGCCGGTGATCGTGCCGGCGCCGACGAGCTCGGCGAGCTTCGTGCCGTCGTCGACCGAGGCGTCGTTCGGGGCGAACACCCCGTCACCCGCGTTGTACCGGTCGTCGCCGACGAGGTCGGGCAGGTGCTGGTGCAGCGTTCCGCCGCGCACGACGTTGAGCAGCTGGAGCCCGCGGCAGATGCCGAGGAACGGCAGCTCGCGGTCGATGGCCCGAGTCAGCAGGGTCTCCTCGAAGGCATCCCGCTCGCGGTTGGGCTTGTCGGCCTTCTCGTGCGGCTCGGCGCCGTAGCGCGCCGCCTCGACGTCGCCGCCGCCCGTGATGATGAGCCCGTCGAGTCCGTCGAGCACGCGGTCGGCGCCCGTGGAGTCGATCGGCTGCGGCGGCAGCAGCACCGGGATGCCGCCCGCCTTCTGCACGGCCTCGAAGTACACGGCGGGCAGGTACGCCGCAGTCGTGTCCCACACGCCCGTCTGCGCGCGCTGCTTGTAGGTGGTCAGCCCGATGACGGGCTTGGTCGTGTCGGTCGTGTCGGTCACAGGCGCTCGAACCCCCGGATGCGTTCCCAGTCGGTGATCGCGGCGTCGAAGGCCTTGAGTTCGACGCGCGCGTTGTTGAGGTAGTGGGCGACGACGTTCTCGCCGAACGCCTCCCGCGCGATGTCGGACGCGGCGAACAGCTCGGCCGCCTCGCGCAGCGTCGTGGGCACGCGGGGCTTGTCGGAGACGTAGGCGTTGCCGGTGAACATCGGCTCGAGCTCGAGCTCGTTCTCGATCCCGTGGATGCCGCCCGCGATGATCGCGGCGACCGCGAGATACGGGTTCACGTCGCCGCCGGGCACCCGGTTCTCGACCCGCAGGCCCGGGCCGTGGCCGACGACGCGGAGTGCGCACGTGCGGTTGTCGTGACCCCACGCGATCGCGGTCGGGGCGAACGAGCCCTCGACGAAGCGCTTGTAGGAGTTGATGTTCGGCGCGAGGAAGAGCGTGAGCTCGCGCATCGTCTTCAGCAGCCCGGCCGTCCAGTGCTTCGCCAGCTTCGACATCCCGTCGCCGTCAGCCATCACCGCCTCGCCGTTCGTGCCGCGCACCGAGAGGTGGATGTGGCACGAGTTGCCCTCGCGCTCGTTGAACTTCGCCATGAAGGTGAGCGACTTGCCGTGCGCGTCGGCGATCTCCTTCGCGCCGTTCTTGTAGATCGTGTGGTTGTCGCACGTCGCGAGCGCTTCCGTGTAGCGGAAGGCGATCTCCTGCTGGCCGAGGTTGCACTCGCCCTTGACGCCCTCGCAGTACATGCCGGCGCCCTCCATCCCGAGACGGATGTCGCGCAGCAGCGGCTCCATGCGGGTCGACGCGAGCAGGGCGTAGTCGATGTTGTAGTCCGACGCCGGGGTCAGGTCGCGATATCCCTTCGCCCACGCGTCGCGGAACGAGTCGTCGAACACGATGAACTCGAGCTCGGTGCCGACGAACGGTACGAGGCCCAGCTCGGCCAGCCGATCGATCTGACGCTTGAGGATGGCGCGGGGACTGACGTCGACGCCCACGCCGTCGGTCGTGGTGAGGTCGGCCATCACGAGCGCGCTGCCGGGCAGCCACGGGATGAGGCGCAGGGAGTCGAAGTCGGGCTTGAGCACCATGTCGCCGTAGCCCGTCTCCCACGACGAGATCGCGTAGCCGCCGACGGTGTTGTTCTCGACGTCGACCGCGAGCAGGTAGTTGCACGCCTCGGCTCCGTGCGCGGCGACATCGTCGCGGAACAGCCGCGCGGAGACCCGCTTGCCGACCATCCGGCCCTGCATATCGGCGAAGGCGAGGATCACGGTGTCGATCTGCTTCTTGTCGATCAGAGCGTTGAGCTCGTCGATCGTCAGATTCCCGGAGCGGACTCCCATGGCTACTCCTCGCGGTCGCGGACTCGACCATTACAGCGTAGGGCTCTCGTCAAGACCCGAGCATCTGTAACAAGTCGTTCACATCCAAAGGTAGACACCGGGTACCAATGAGGGCCATTCTCGTCACCAAGCGCGGACGCCGGAGTCCCGGCCGCCTCGCGTACCCCCGTTGGTTTCGGAAGGATCGTTCATGGCTGAACAGAGGAAGGCCGGCGGCGCGACGTACACGAGCGCCGGCCAGGAGTACTTCGCGAAGCGCTCTCTGAAGCGCACCGCGGGCGTGTGGGGCCTGTGGGGTCTCGCCGTCGCCGCCGTCATCTCCGGCGACTTCTCGGGATGGAACTTCGGCATCGCGACCGCCGGCTTCGGCGGCATGGCGATCGCCTTCGTCATCCTCGTCGCGATGTACTACGGCCTGATCTTCTCCATCGGAGAGATGGCGGCCGCGATGCCGCACACCGGCGGCGCCTACTCGTTCGCCCGATCGGCGATGGGGCCGACGGGCGGTCTCGTCACCGGGCTCGCCGAGACGATCGAGTACGTCGCGACCACGGCGGTGATCGTGTTCTTCTCGGCGAGCTACGCCAACGGGATCACGGCCGAGTTGCTCGGCTTCGACCTGAGCGACAACATGTGGATCTGGTGGATCGTGCTCTACGCGGTCTTCATCGCCCTCAACTCGGCGGGTGCGAGCATCTCGTTCAAGTTCGCGATCATCGTCTCGATCATCTCGATCGGCATCCTCGTGGTCTTCGGCATCATGGCTCTCGTCACGGGCAGCGTCGACTGGGCCAGCCTGTTCAACATCGCGCCCGACCCGGAGGCCGCCGGCTCGTCGACGTTCCTGCCCGGCGGTCCGCTCGCGATCCTCTTCGTACTGCCGTTCGCGATGTGGTTCTTCCTCGGCATCGAGGAGCTGCCGCTCGCCGCGGAGGAGTCGCACAACCCGACGAAGGACATCCCGCGCGCCGGCTTCATCGCGCGCGGCACGCTGATCGCGACCGGCATCCTCGTGCTCGTGCTCAACACGGGCGTGCTCGGCGCCGAGGCGACGGGTGCGTCGGGCGAGCCGCTGCTCGACGGGTTCCGTGCGATCGTCGGCGACCAGGTGGCGGCGCTCCTCGCGCTGTTCGCCCTCGTCGGTCTGCTCGCGTCGCTGCAGGGCATCATGTTCGCCTACGGGCGCAACATGTACTCGCTGTCGCGAGCCGGCTACTACCCGAAGTTCTTCTCGCTCACCGGCAAGCGGCAGACGCCGTGGATCGCGCTCCTCATCGGCGCGGTCATCGGATTCGTCGCGCTCCTCGCCGTCGACCTGCTGTCGAAGTCGAACGAGGGCGCGGGTGGCGTCGCGGGCGCGATCGTGCTCAACATCGCGGTGTGGGGTGCGGTCTTCGCCTACCTCATGCAGATGATCTCGTTCATCCTGCTGCGCCGGCGCTTCCCGAACGCGAGCCGTCCGTACAAGAGCCCGTGGGGCATCCCGGGCGCGGTCATCGCGGCGCTCATCTCCGCAGCGATCTTCGTCGGACTGCTCGTGCAGGAGCCGTACCGCATCGCGATCATCGCGATCATCGCCGTGTACCTGCTCATCCTCATCGGCTTCGCCCTCTACGGACGTCACCGCCTCGTACTCTCGCCCGAGGAGGAGTACGCGCTCTCGGGCGGCCTGCACGGCGACCCGCAGAAGGAGGGCTACGACGCCATGGAGGGCGAGGTGCCGGGCACCGGCAAGAAGTAGCTGCACTACCGCCGACGGCCTCCCTCCGCCTACGTTGTGGCGGAGGGAGGCCGTCGTCATGAGGATGCGCACCACCCGTGTGGCGCTCGTCGCCGTGCTGCTCGGCGGTGCTCTCACCGGCTGCATCACGCAGCACACCTGCGTCTCGTGGGTCGACTACGAGACGCCCCAGGATGCCTACGACGACGCGCGACTCGTCGTACGCGGTTCGGCGGGCGAGGTCGTCGGCCTGCGCGACCTCTACGGCGTCGCCGCGCCCGTGCACCGCATCGACGTGCTCGAGGTGCTCGGCGGCTCCGATCCCGGGGCGACGATCGACGTCGCCTCCACGCCGCTCACCTGCATGGGCGACGCGGGCGAGTACCCCGACGGCGATCCGCTCGACGCGGAGGGCGAGCTCATCCTGTTCCTGACGCGAGCCGAGGGCGGCGGATGGCGACTCATGACGCCCTACGACGGGGTGCTGCCGATGCCGGACGACGGGGTACTGCCGTTCGAGGTCGCCGACCGCTAAGTTGCGGGCATGCCCACCGAGCAGGAGTTCTCCGACCTGAAGGCCGAGGTCGCGCGGCTCGCGCACCTCGTCGAGCAGCTCTACTACCGTTCCGGTATCCCGGTCGCGTCGCCGGGGACGCCGAGCATCGACTCTCCCCCGTCGGCCGTCATCGACCTCGTGCGCGAAGGACGCCTCATCGAAGCCATCAAGCTGTGGCGCGAGTTCACCGGCCAGGGCCTCGGCGAGTCGAAGCGCGACATCGACGAGCTGAAGCGGCGACTCGGATGACGAACCCCGAGACGTCTCCCCTCGACGAGGAGGCCGCACCCGTCGTCGCCGTGACGCGCACGATCGGCGGCGTCGTGCTCGTGCTGCTCGGCGCCGCGGGCGTTCTCGCCGGCGCCTTCTGGTACTTCATCGTGCCGTGGTTCGGCTGGGCGATGGAGGGCTTCTGGTACACGATGGCCGACTGGGCCGACCTCGGCGGAGTCGGCGTCGGCATCCTCGGCATCCTGCTGCTCGTCGTCGGCGGGGCGCTCGTCCAACGGGCGCGCAAGAAGCGGCTGCAGATCTTCATGGATGCCTCGCAGCTCGCCGCGCTGAGCAATCACTTCGAGCAGGTGCCCGACGACGGTCGCGGGGAGACGCAAACCGGCTCGACCCCGCCGCCGACGATCCTCTGAGCCTGGATGCAGAAAGGCCCCCGTCGCTGGCGAGAGCTTCGAGGGCCGATCCGTACACCCCCCGGGACTTGAACCCGGAACCCACTGATTAAGAGTCAGTTGCTCTGCCAATTGAGCTAGAGGTGCGCAGCCCGACGAGCGGACCGAAGATCGAGTGTACAACGAAATCGCGGCGCCCGACACCGGGTCGGGCCGCCCGTAGGGTGAGAGTCATGGCCGACCAGGTGCGACTCCAGGAGGGCGCACTCGCCCCCGACTTCACGCTTCCCGACCAGCACGGCGCGCCGTTCACGCTCTCGAGCACCCGCGGGTCGAAGACCATCGTCTACTTCTACGGCGAAGCCGGCACCCCGGCGTGCACGAGCCAGGCGTGCGACTTCCGCGACAACTTCGCTGTCTTCGAGAAGGCCGGCTACCGCCTCGTCGGCATCTCGCGTGACGAGCCCGCCGACAATGCCGGGTTCGCGAGCGACGAGAAGCTGCCGCAGGTGATCCTCAGCGATCCGACCCGCGAGGTGCACGAGCGCTACGGCACCTACGGCGAGAAGCAGCTCTACGGACGCACCGTCACGGGTGTGATCCGGGCCACGTTCGTGCTCGACGAGGACGGCCGCATCCTGATGCCGCTCTACAACATCAAGGCGACGGGGCACGTCGCCATGCTGCTCAAGAAGCTTCGTCTCGCCGGCTGAGCCAGCCCGCCGCCGACTTCGAGATGAGCAGCACGAAGCCGACGATCCCGACGATGACGAGCGGCCAGCCCCACTCGGGTTGAGCGAACGCGCCCTGCAGCGCGCCGACGCCGATCGCCGCGATGAGCACGTGGATGACGACCGCCGCCGCGCGCACCCAGGCTCGCCCGCGCCACACGCCCGCGAGCACGGCGCCGAGCGCGGCGACCGCGAGACCGAGCACGACGAGGAGGGCGACGGCCGTGCCGAGGGAGGCCGGACGGTCGGTCAGCACCTCGACGAGGAGCACGACGAAGAGCGCGAGCGAGGCCAGCAGCTCGACGCCGACGACCGCCGTCAGGGCCCAGATGGTTGCCGGGCGGTGACGGGAAGCTGAAGGATCACCTATTGATTCGATGCATCAAGTATGGAACCCTGGACCACGGTTGATGTGACGCCTACAGAGTCGTAGGTGAGTCCGGAAGGCCGACCCCCCAATCCTTTCGTTCTCACTTCGACCATGCGCGGAAAACCCACAGCGCACAGCGTCAGCAACAACAAAGGAGCACCACCATGGATTGGCGTGACAAAGCCGCCTGTCTCACCGCAGACCCGGAACTCTTCTTCCCGGTCGGCAACACCGGACCCGCCGTCGACCAGATCGACAAGGCGAAGACGGTGTGCGCGCGGTGCTCCGTCACCGAGCAGTGCCTGCAGTACGCCCTCGAGACGAATCAAGACTCCGGCGTCTGGGGTGGCCTCAGCGAAGACGAGCGTCGCGCCCTCAAGCGCCGCGCCGCCCGCGCCCGTCGCGCCTCCTAGGCCCCACCGCATCGCGCCCCACCGCATCCCGGCGTCGCTTGGACCCGCTCAGGCGCGGCTAGACCCTCCTCGATTCGGGTCCGATCGCGCATGGCTCCAGCCAAGCGCTGCTCAACCGCGGTTGAGCCAGAAGAGCGGCACCTCGATCGTGACCTCGGTGCCCTCACCCTCGAGGGTGTGCCAGTCGATCGTGCCGCTGAGCTCACCCTGGATGAGGGTGCGCACGATCTGCGTGCCGAGACCCGAGCCGACCTTGCCCTCCGGCAGGCCGACGCCGTTGTCGCGCACGCGGATCGTGATGGCCTCCTCGGTGCGCTTGACCGCGATGTCGACCTTGCCATCGGCGCGGCCCGCGAGGCCGTGCTCGACCGCGTTCGTGACGAGTTCGGTGAGGGCGAGCGCCAGCGGGGTGGCGTAGGCGC
>NZ_JBMRCP010000078.1:0-16520 GCF_057350545.1 Pseudolysinimonas sp.
CTACTCGTCCGACGTGGCGAAGACCATCCAGGCGCCGATCTTCCACGTGAACGGCGACGACCCCGAGGCCGTCGGGCGCGTCGCGGAGCACGCCTTCGCCTACCGCGAGAAGTTCAAGCGGGACGTCGTCATCGACCTGGTCTGCTACCGCCGCCGCGGGCACAACGAGGGCGATGACCCGTCGATGACCCAGCCCCTCATGACGGACCTCATCGAGGCGAAGCGCAGCGTGCGCACCCTGTACACCGGGGCTCTCGTCGGACGCGGCGACATCACGCAGGAGGAGTTCGAGGCGGCCCACAAGGACTTCCAGGACCGCCTGGAGCGCGCCTTCGCCGAGACCCACGCCGCCCAGACCGGCACGATCCCCGTGGTCTCGACCGATCAGCACGCCGTCGCCGACCTCGAGCGCCCCGACGCCCAGCAGGACGACTCCTCGGGCGAGCCCGAATCGACCGGCGTCGCGCAGTCGCTCGTCGAGCAGATCGGCGCCGCACACGAGAACCTGCCCGACGGGTTCACGGTGCACCCCAAGCTGCGGCAGCTGCTCAACAAGCGCGTCGAGATGAGCCGCAACGGCCAGATCGACTGGGGCTTCGGCGAGTTGCTCGCGCTCGGCTCCGTGCTCGTCGAGGGCACCCCGGTGCGTTTCGTCGGTCAGGATGCCCGCCGCGGCACGTTCGTCTCACGTCACGCGGTCTTCCACGACCGTGAGAACGGTCAGGAGTGGCTGCCCCTCGCGAACCTGTCGGAGGGCCAGGCGAAGTTCTGGATCTACGACTCGCTCCTGTCGGAGTACGCCGCGCTCGCCTTCGAGTACGGCTACTCGGTCGAGCGTCCCGACGCGCTCGTGCTCTGGGAGGCCCAGTTCGGCGACTTCGTCGACGGGGCCCAGATCGTGATCCACACCTTCATCTCGAGCGCCGAGCAGAAGTGGGGGCAGCGCTCCTCGGTCGTGCTGCTGCTGCCGCACGGCTACGAGGGCCAGGGCCCCGACCACTCGTCGGCGCGCATCGAGCGCTTCCTGCAGCTCGCCGCCGAAGACAACATGACGGTCGCACGGCCGTCCACCCCGGCGTCGTACTTCCACCTGCTGCGTCGCCAGGCGTATGCGCGGCCGCGTCGTCCGCTCATCGTCTTCACGCCGAAGTCGATGCTGCGTCTCCGCGGCGCGACGAGCGAGGTCGCCGACTTCACGAGCGGCAGGTTCGAGCCCGTGATCGACGACGCTCGCATTCAGGACACCGCGGCGGTGCAGCGTGTCCTGCTCCATGCGGGCAAGATCCACTACGACCTGCTGGCGGAGCTCGAGAAGCACGAGCACGCCGAGAAGTTCGCCCTCGTGCGACTCGAGCAGTTCTATCCGCTCGCCGAGGACGCCATCAACGACACGATCGACCGCTACCCGCACGCCGAGCTCGTCTGGGTGCAGGACGAGCCCGAGAACCAGGGCGCGTGGCCGTTCATCAACTTCGAGCTCGCCCGACGACTGCGTGGTCGCACGATCTCGGTCGTGTCCCGTCCGGCCTCGGCCGCGACGGCGACCGGTTCGTCGAAGCGTTCGGCGGCGGAGCAGACGGAGCTGCTCGCGCAGGCGCTCACCCTCTAGGTCGGCATCGCGGGTTGAGGAGCGATCGCGCGCAGCGCGAACGCGTCTCGACTCGAGGGGTGGGTCAGACCTGCTGGATGCGCGCGAGGATCGCCGCGCGCAGCTCCTCCGGCGCCTTCTCCTGGCACGCCTTCTGCATCTTGAGGGTCAGGGTGAGGCCCACGAGGTGCTCCGACGTGCAGTCGGCGCAGTTCTCGAGGTGGTCGGTGATGTCCTGGAAGTCCTGCGTCGAGAGCTCGCGGTGCAGATACTCCTCGAGTTCGGCTTTGGCCTTGTCGCAGCCGCAGTCGGTCATTTCTTGCTCCTGGTGGCGGGGACGGGAACGGTGATGCCGCGGTCGCGCGCGTAGTCCGCGAGCAGGTCGCGCAGCAGCCGGCGGCCACGATGCAGCCGACTCATCACGGTTCCGACAGGGGTCTTCATGATGTCGGCGATCTCCTGGTAGGAGAAGCCCTCGACGTCGGCGAGGTAGACGGCGAGTCGGAAGTCTTCGGGGATCGCCTGCAGAGCTGCCTTGACGTCGCTGTCGGGCAGGTGGTCGATCGCCTCGGCTTCGGCGGAGCGCGTCGTGCGGCCCTGGGTGAGCGACTCGGCCCCGCCGAGCTGCCAGTCCTCGAGCTCGTCGATCGCGCCCTGGTACGGCTCCCGCTGGTTCTTGCGGTAGCTGTTGATGAAGGTGTTGGTGAGGATGCGGTAGAGCCAGGCCTTGAGGTTGGTGCCCTGCTCGTAGGACTTGAAGGCCGCGTAGGCCTTCATGTAGGTCTCCTGCACGAGGTCGCCGGCATCCGCGGGGTTGCGCGTCATGCGCAGGGCCGCCGCGTACAGCTGGTCCATGTACTGGAGCGCCTGCTCCTCGAACAGCTCGCGCAGTTCGGCAGGCGGTCGCGGGGTGTCGCTCATCGCCGTCGAGTCTACGACCGCGCGCTGTGCGGGACGTTCGAGGAGGGCGGAGGGCATACCCTGGACAACCGATGAGTGTTTCCACGTATTCCGAGGGCTGGGCAGCGCCCACCGCCACCGCCCCTCTCGACGCGCGTCTCGTCATCCCGGGATCGAAGAGCCTCACCAACCGCGAACTGGTGCTCTCGGCCCTCGCCGAGCATCCTTCGGTGCTCCACACGCCCCTGCGAGCGCGGGACACGACGCTCATGGCCGACGCCCTCCGCGCGCTCGGCGCGGACATCCGCGACGGCGACGACGGGTCATGGATCGTCACCCCCGGGTCGCTCACCGGCGGTGTCGATCTGCACGCGGGCCTCGCCGGAACCGTCATGCGCTTCATCCCGCCCGTGGCCGCCCTCGCCGACGGCGCCGTGACGCTCGACGGCGACGAGCATGCCCGCCAGCGTCCCATGCACACGACGATCGAGGCGCTGCGCGCGCTCGGGGTCGAGGTCGACGACGACGGTCGCGGCGGTCTCCCGTTCACGATCCGCGGCACGGGCGGCGTCGACGGCGGCGAGCTCTCGATCGATGCGTCGGCCTCGAGCCAGTTCGTGTCAGGGCTCCTCCTGTCGGCTCCGAGATTCCGCGACGGACTCGTGCTGCGCCACATCGGCGAGCACCTGCCGAGCATGCCGCACATCGAGATGACCCTGGAGACGCTGCGAGCCCGCGGCGTCACGGTCTCGACCCCGGAGCCCGCGACCTGGGTCGTCGAGCCCAGCCCGATCGCGGGCCGCGGCCTCCCGATCGAGCCCGACCTCTCGAATGCGGGGCCGTTCCTCGCCGCCGCCCTCCTCGCGGGCGGGCGCGTGACGATCTCCGGGTGGCCGTCCGCGACCACCCAGGTGGGCGACCTCTTCCGCACGCTCCTCCCCCGCTTCGGTGCCACGACGAGCCTGTCGAGCGACGGTGAACTGCAGGTCGACGGCGGCGCCGGCTACCGGGGCGGCGCGCGCTGGACGGGCGTCGACCTCGACCTCTCGGAGGGCGGCGAGCTCGCCCCCACGTTCGCAGCCCTCGCGGCGCTCGCCACCACGCCCTCCACGATCACCGGTATCGGCCATCTGCGCGGCCACGAGACCGACCGGCTCGCGGCGCTCGTGACGGAGCTCACCGGACTCGGCGGGCGCGTGGCCGAGCTCGACGACGGCTTGTCGTTCGAACCCGCGACTCTGCGCGGCGGGCCGTGGCGGGCCTACGCCGACCATCGGATGGCGACCACGGGCGCGCTGCTCGGCCTCGTCGTGCCGGGCATCGTGGTCGACGACATCGCGACGACCTCGAAGACGCTTCCCGACTTCCCCGCCCTCTGGGAGACGATGCGCGCGTGAGCTGGCTGCCGCCCGACGAGGAGGACGAGGGTTTCGACGCCTGGGACGAGTCCGACGTGCGCGTGCGGCCCAACCCGAAGGGCAACAAGCCGCGCTCGAAGCAGCGTCCGGCGCACGACGACGCCGTGGACGCCCGTGTGCTCTCGGTCGACCGAGGCCGCTACACGGTGCTCGTCGACGAAGACGGTGACGACGAGCGCACCGTGACGGCGACCCGGGCGAAGGAGCTGCGCAAGCAGGCGATCGTCACGGGTGACCGCGTGGATGTCGTGGGTGACGCGAGCGGCGACGAGGGCTCGCTGGGGCGCATCGTCCGCATCCAACCGCGCACGACGCTCCTGCGGCGCAGCGCCGACGACACCGACGAGGTGGAACGCATCATCGTCGCGAACGCCGACCAGCTGCTCGTCGTCGTCGCCGCCGCCAACCCCGAGCCCCGTCCGCGTCTCGTCGACCGCTACCTCGTCGCCGCCTACGACGCGGGCGTCGCGCCCATCCTCGTCATCACGAAGACCGATCTGGCGGATCCGGAGCCGTTCCTGGCGAACTTCAGCGCCCTCGACATCCCCGTCGTGCGCTCGGCGCAGGATGCCTGGCCGCTCGACGAGCTGCGGCCGCTCCTCGCCGGGCACACGACCGTCGCCGTCGGCCACTCGGGCGTCGGCAAGTCGACGCTCGTCAACGCCCTCGTGCCCGGCACCGACCGGGCCGTCGGGGTCGTCAACGCCGTCACCGGCCGCGGTCGCCACACATCGTCGTCGACGGTGTCGCTGCGGGTGCCGACGGGCGGCTGGATCATCGACACCCCCGGCGTGCGCTCCTTCGGCCTGGGTCACGTCGACACGGCCAACATCCTGAAGTCGTTCGCCGACCTCGCGGCTGTCGCCGAGGACTGCCCGCGCGGCTGCACCCACCTGCCCGACGCACCCGACTGCGAGCTCAACGAGGCCGTCGCCGACGGACGCCTCCCCGCCGCGCGCGTCGACTCACTCCAGCGCCTGCTCACGACCCTCGTGACCTGACTCGCGACGTGCCCTTTTTTGCGCACGTCGCGCGCCGCGAGTGGCAGATTCCGGCACGTCGCGCGCCAGACTAGAGGGGTGACCTTCACCCTCGCCGACGACCTCGCCGTCGCCCTCGTGCTCGCGGCGGAAGCCGACCTCATCTCGATCGACCGCTACCGGTCTCAAGACCTCGACGTGCAGCTCAAGCCCGACCGCTCGCAGGTGACGGATGCCGACACGCGCGTCGAGAAGGTCATCCGCGAGCACCTCGCGCAGGCGCGACCTGACGACTCGATCCTCGGCGAGGAGTTCGGCACACAGGGCACGTCGGATCGCCAGTGGATCATCGACCCGATCGACGGCACGAGCAACTTCGTGCGCGGCGTGCCGAACTGGGGTGCGCTCATCGCCCTCGTGATCGACGGGGTTCCGCAAGTCGGCGTCGTGAGCGCCCCCGCACTCGGCCGTCGCTGGTACGCGGCCACGGGCCACGGCGCATGGCTGCAGCAGGACGGCGGGGAGCCGCGCCGCCTCCACGTGAGCGGCATCGACGATCTCGCCGCGGCATCCTTCTCCTACAACAGCCTCAAGCACTGGGACCAGTACGGCCGCGTCGACCAGCTGGTCGAGCTGAGTCGCGCCGTCGAGCGCACCCGCGCGTACGGCGACCTGTGGTCGTACATGCTGCTCGCGGAAGGAGCGCTCGACATCGCCGGCGAGTTCGACGTCAAACCGTGGGACATCGCCGCACTCGTGCCGATCGTGCGCGAAGCGGGCGGACGCGTCACCGACGCCGACGGCTCCGAGAACGCCCTCGACACGCTGTCGGTGGTCGCGACGAACGGGCACCTCCACGACGCCGTTCTGGAGCGTCTCCGCTTGCGCTGAGGGCCCGGGCCGTCCCCTAGGCTGACCGCGTGGCCCGAACCCGCAGCCGGATCATCGTCGCGCTCCTCGGCACCGCGATCGTCGCGCCCGCGCTGAGCGGCTGCGGCGCGATCGACGGCCTCTTCGCCCAGACGCCGGCCGTCGACGACGTCTTCGCGATCGTCGTGGGCGACTGCCTCAACGACGTCGACGTCACGGGCGAGGTCACGTCGGTGCCGATCGTCGACTGCTCCGAGCCGCACGACTCGGAGGTGTTCGCCCGCACGCTCGCCTCCGGCGCGACCTTCCCGGGCGACGAAGAGCTCGAAGCCGAACTGACGGAGTTCTGCCAGGGCGAGGTCTACTCCGAGTTCGTGGGCGTCGCGTACGCCGAGTCGGAGTACTTCACGGGCGGCTACTACCCGACGGCGGCGAGCTGGGCGAGTGGCGACCGCGAGCTGCTCTGCACGGTGCGCGACGAGGGATCGCAGACGACCGGGTCGCTCGAGGGCGTGGAGCGACCCGAGCCGACGCCGACCCCCACTCCCTAGGCGCCGAGCAGCAGCGCCTCGTCGGGCGCCGACAGCAGCCCGCCGAGCTCGGCGAGGAATCTCGACCCCTGGGCTCCGTCGACGACGCGATGGTCGAACGAGAGGCTCAGCGTCATGACCTGCCGCAGGGCGATGCCGCCCTCGAACTCCCACGGGCGGCGTTGGGCGGCCCCGAGGGCGAGGATGCCGGCCTCGCCGGGGTTGAGGATCGGCGTGCCCGCCTCGACGCCGAACACCCCGATGTTGGTGATCGTGAACGTGCCGCCGCTCAGCCGCTGGGGGCTCGCCTTGCC
This sequence comes from Pseudolysinimonas sp., assembly GCF_057350545.1. Taxonomy (NCBI): domain Bacteria; kingdom Bacillati; phylum Actinomycetota; class Actinomycetes; order Micrococcales; family Microbacteriaceae; genus Pseudolysinimonas; species Pseudolysinimonas sp. The sequence goes on from NZ_JBMRCP010000078.1 coordinate 6,601, forward strand.
GCTGCGCGCCTCGACGGTGAGTTCGGCGAGGGCGGCCGCGAGCGCGACGACCCCGAGTTCGCCGGCTCTCTTCACGTTGGGCACGACGAGGCCGCGGTCGGTCGCCGCCGCGATGCCGAGGTTGACGTCGCCGTACTGCACGATCTCCTGCGTCGCCTCCTCCCACCGGGAGTTGAGCTCAGGATGCCCGGCGAGGGTCACGCAGACGGCCCGCGCGACGAGGGCGAGCAGATTGACCTTCGTACCCGTGCTCTCGGTGAGGCGCGCGGCGAGTTCGAAGGCGGGGGTGACATCGATCGTGTGGAACACCGTGACGTGCGGCGCGGTGAAGGCGCTCGCGACCATCGCGGCGGCCGTGTGCTTGCGCACGCCGCGGATCGGGATGCGGGTGACCGGTCCGTCATCGGCGACGCGGTTCGCGATGGCGGCGACGTCGTCACGCGTGATGAGGCCCTGGGGCCCCGTACCCGTGACGCGTTCGAGGTCGATGCCGAGCTGTCGAGCGAGGTGCCGCACGGGCGGTGTCGAGCGGGGGCGCTCCGCCCGGTCGACGCGCACGACGGCGGGTGCCGGGGGGCGCACGGCGGCCGGTACTTTGCGCGCACGGCGGGCGGGATGTCCGGTGCGCTCGGGCTGCACAGCGTGCCCGATGATGCTCGCCTGCGGTTCTTCGGAGTCGGGAGTGGGGGCGGGGGCGGGTGCGGTCGGCGCCTCCCCGGCCACCGCGAAGGTCACCAGCGGGTCGCCGACGTTGACCGTGTCGCCCGCGCGCGCGTGCAACTCGGCGACCACGCCCGCGTAGGGCGACGGGAGCTCCACGAGCGCCTTCGCCGTCTCGACGTCGGCGATGATCTGGTTGAGCTCGACCGACTCGCCTTCCGCGACGCGCCACTCGACGATGTCCGACTCGGTGAGCCCCTCGCCGAGGTCGGGGAGCCGGAACTGGCGAAGCGTCACGCGAGCTCCCCGACGTACTCGTCGACGGCAGGGACACGACCGAGCGCGCGGTCGACACCGTGGAGGATGCGATCGAGGTCGGGCACCATGTGCCGCTCGAGTCTCGCGGGCGGATAGACGACGTCGTGGCCGGTGACCCGCACCGGCGCGGTCTCGAGGAAGTTGAAGCAGCGCTCCGTGATCGTCGCCGCGATCTCCGCGCCGAGCCCACCGGTGTACGGCGCCTCGTGGGCGACCACGAGGCGGCCCGTGCGGCGCACCGACGCCTCGATCGTGGGGTAGTCGATCGGCGAGAGAGAGCGCAGGTCGATGACCTCGATCGAGACGCCCTCGTCTGCGGCGGCCGTGGCGGCATCCAGAGCGGTCGCCACGAGCGAGCCGAACGTGACGAGCGTCACCTGATCGCCGGGGCGCGCGACCCGGGCGGAGCCCATCGGCAACTCGACAGCATCCTCGTCGACCTCGCCCTTCACGTGATAGCGGCGCTTGGGCTCGAAGAAGACCACCGGGTCGTCGCACGCGATCGCCTGACGCAGGAGCGTGTGGGCATCCTGCGGGTTCGAGGGCGAGACGACGCGCAGGCCGGGTGTGTGCGCGAAGAGCGCCTCGGGGCTGTCCGAATGGTGCTCGGGGCTGCCGACGCCGCCGCCGACCGGGATGCGGATCGTGAGCGGCAGGGTCACCGCTCCCCCGGTGCGGGCGTGCATGCGGGCGAGCTGCGAGACGATCTGGTCGAACGCCGGGTAGACGAATCCGTCGAACTGGATCTCGCACACCGGACGGTAGCCGCGGAACGCGAGGCCGATCGCCGTACCGATGATGCCCGACTCGGCGAGCGGGGTGTCGACGACACGGTGCGCCCCGAACTCGGGCTGGAGCCCGTCGGTGATCCTGTACACGCCGCCCAGCACCCCGACGTCCTCACCGAGCACGACGACCTTCGGGTCGTCGGCGAGCGCGCGGCGGAGCCCCGAGTTGAGCGCCCTCCCGAAGGAGAGGGTGGTCGCCGCCATCAGTCGGCGAATCCGTCGAGGTAGCGCGCGTAGTCCGCGCGCTGACGGTCGATCACCGGATGCGGCTCGGCGTACACGTGCTCGAAGAGGTCGAGCGGTTCGGGGTCGGCGAGCGCGAGGCATCCGGCCCGCAGCTCGGATGCCGCGGCATCCGCCTCCGCGGCGACGCGGGACTCGGCCTCGGCGTCGAGCACGTCCTCGGCCCGCAGGTACGCCGCGAGACGGCTGATCGGGTCGCGCGCGCGCCACGCGGCGAGCTCGTCGGCATCCCGATACCGGGTCGGGTCGTCGGCGGTCGTGTGCGGACCCATGCGGTAGGTGACGGCTTCGATGAACGTCGGGCCGCCACCCGTGCGGGCACGCTCGAGCGCCACGCCCATCGCGGCGGCGACGGCGAGCACGTCGTTGCCGTCGACCCGCAGCGACGGGATGCCGAATCCGCCCGCGCGATCGGCGAGCTCGACGGTCGACTGCAGACGCACCGGTTCGGAGATCGCCCAGTGGTTGTTCTGGCAGAAGAACACGACAGGAGCGGCGAAGCTCGCGGCGAACACCATCGCCTCGCTCACGTCGCCCTCGCTCATCGCGCCGTCGCCGAAGTAGGTGACGGCCACGGCATCCGCCCCATCGTTGCGGATGCCCATCGCATAGCCGACCGCGTGCAGCGTCTGGGCGCCGATGATCACCTGCGGGGTGGCCATGTTGTGGGCGAACGGGTCCCACCCCGACTGGCTCGTGCCGCGCCACACCCGCACGAGGTCGCGCAGCGCGACGCCGCGCGCGTAGGCGACCCCGTGCTCGCGGTAACTGGAGAAGACGAAGTCGTCGGCGCGGAGACCCCGGGCGGACCCGATCTGCGCCGCCTCCTGCCCGAGCAGCGGCGGCCACAGCGCGAGCTCACCTTGTCGCTGAAGCGCCGTCGCCTCGGTGTCGATCCGGCGCACGACGACCATGTCGCGGTAGAACCCGAGCAGCTGCTCGGGGCCGAGATGCGCGACGCGGGGGTCGAACTCCGCCGACGGGATACGCGTCCCGTGCTCATCGAGCAGTTGCACGAACACGAGTTCCACCGTCCTCGAACATCCCAGAGTGCGGGAGGGGTGAACCGCACCGGTCGAGCCTATCCCGGTGTGCGGGTGGCACTTGCCCGGTGGTTTTGTCGGGTTAGTTGCACATTGCTTCGTCCTCCGGCAGCAATCTGCAACTAGACGGCGCGCAAACCCTGCTCCGAGAGGATGCGGCGCAGCTTCGACGGGTCGCGTGCAGCATCCCACCCCCAGCGCGCGACTCGGAGGTCGGTGGCTCGGATGCGATCCTCCCGATGCTTTTCGGCGACGACGACCTCCCCAGGGTCGCGGCCGTCGGTGAAAGCCTCGCGGAGGTACTTGCCGAGGCCGTCGAACTCGCCGACAAGGCGGTAGTCGCGCCAGAAGAAGTCGACGATGCCGGCGAGACCCTCCGCGTCATCGATTCGGACCTGTAGCTCCGGGATGGGGAGCCGCAGCCGGTGGAACGCGACCCGACTGACCGACTCGCCCGGTGATCCGGAGAGCGGGTCGGCGGAACCCGTCGACCAGACCCCTCTCGCCCGTCCGCCGGAGGGAGGAGTGCGGTCGAGAAGCGCGAGCACATCGTCGCGCGACACACCAACCTGTAGGGCGTGGTCGAGCGTCGGGACCGAGATCTCCGGCTCGTAGCCCGCCGCGACGTGGGCGCAGGTGGCGGCGAACCCCGTGAGGGGTAGTCCGTCGATGACGGTGTGCTCACGCGCAGCCCCGACGGCGTGCCTCCGCAGGCTCGTGCGGGAGCGGCTGCCGCCGGAGTGGTCGCCGAGAGCGTGCGGCAGCGAGAGGTCTCCTCCGACGACCGGAAGACCCCAGAGCAGCGCCGCCGACAGGTGGGAGAACACGAGTGTCGGGTCGAGCAGCCAGGCCGCCCGCATCCGCGCCCGGTGTCGCCCCTCGTAGTCGAGGGCGGCCCAATACTCGGCGCGGACATAGACGCCCCGGATCACCCGCACGAAGACCCCGCGGGCGGCGCCCCGGTAGAGTGCCGCCCGCTCGGCCGGGATCGTGATGCGAGGCGTGAGGATGAAGTCGTCGTACCAGTCGGTGTCCATGCGCCGACTCTCGCCGGAGCCCGGGGCACGGGAGGAGCCCGCACCCCGACGGGTGGAGCAGCGGCCGACGGTGCCTCTGTGGAGGGGCCACTGTCGCCTCAGTTGCAGATTGCGCCCGGAGGACGGAGCAATGTGCAACTAACCCGCCAAAACCCCTAGCGCCCGGCGGGCCACTCCCGCGCCGGCGACCCGGTGTAGAGCTGCTGGGGGCGGCCGATCTTCGTCGCGGGGTCGTTGATCTGCTCGCGCCAGTGGGCGATCCAGCCCGGGAGACGGCCGATGGCGAAGAGCACCGTGAAGGTGCGGGCGGGGAAGCCCATCGCCTTGTAGATGACGCCCGTGTAGAAGTCGACGTTCGGGTAGAGCTTGCGCTCGATGAAGTAGTCGTCGGCGAGTGCCGCCTCCTCGAGCTCTTTCGCGATGTCGAGCAGCGGATCCTTCACTCCGAGATCGGCGAGCACCTCGTCGGCGCTCTCCTTGACGAGCTTCGCGCGCGGGTCGAAGTTCTTGTAGACGCGGTGACCGAAGCCCATGAGCTTCACCCCGTCCTCCTTGTTCTTCACCCGCTCGATGAACTTCTGCACGCTCTCGCCCGACTCGTGGATGCGGTTGAGCATCGTGAGCACCGCCTCGTTGGCGCCGCCGTGCAGCGGACCGTAGAGGGCGTTGATGCCGGCCGAGATCGACGCGAAGATGTTGGCCTCGGTCGAGCCGACGAGGCGCACCGTGGAGGTCGACGCGTTCTGCTCGTGGTCTTCGTGCAGGATGAGCAGTCGCTCGAGTGCATTCACCAGCACCGGGTTGATCTCGTACGGCTCGGCCATGTTGCCGAAGTTCAGTTTGAGGAAGTTCTCGACGAACGACATCGAGTTGTCGGGGTAGAGGAACGCCTGCCCGAGCGACTTCTTGTGCGCGTACGCGGCGATCACGGGAAGCTTCGCGAGGAGGCGGACCGTGTTGATCTCGACCATCTCGGGGTTGTGAGGGTCGAGGGAGTCTTCGTAGTAGGTCGAGAGCGCCGAGACGGCCGACGAGAGCACCGACATCGGATGCGCGGTGTGCGGCAGCGCTTGGAAGAACGTCTTCAGGTCTTCGTGGAGGAGCGTGTGATGCCGGATACGGTCTTCGAACTCCGCGAGCTCACTCTGGGTCGGCAGCTCGCCGTAGATGAGAAGCCAGGCGACCTCGAGGTAGGTCGAGTGCCGGGCGAGGTCTTCGATCGCATAACCGCGATACCGCAGGATGCCGGCATCCCCGTCGATATAGGTGATGGCACTCTTCGTCGAGGCGGTGTTGACGAAGCCCTGGTCGAGGGCGGTGAGCCCCGTCGTCTTCATGAAGGCGGAGACGTCGACGCTGTCGCGTCCATCCACGGCCCGGACGATCGGGAACTCGGCGGACGTCTCGCCGTACGAGAACGTGGCCATGTCGGGCTGGTTGTCGTTCACGCTTACAGCCTAGGGGCCACCCGCGGGCACCACGGTGACCCCCAAGAAAGCGGGTGATCAGTTGGAGATCGTCGACAGTCGCTCGGCACCTGCGGCGATCCGTTCGTCGCTCGCGGTGAGCGAGATGCGCACGTGGTCGCGGCCTGCGTCGCCGTAGAAGGCGCCGGGGGTGACGAGGATCCCGAGCTCGGCGAGGGCGGCCACCGTCGCCCAGCAGTCCTCGCCGCGGGCCGCCCAGAGGTAGAGCCCGGCCTCCGACAGGTCGACCCGGAACCCCGCCGCGAGCAGTGCCGAGAGCAGCCGCGCCCGCCGCTCCCCGTAGAGCGCCTTCTGCGTCGCGACGTGCGCGTCGTCGCCGAGCGCGACCGCCATCGCGTGCTGCACGGGAGCGGGCGGGATGAGGCCGGAGTGCTTGCGTGCCTCGAGGATCTCGCCGACGAGGTCGCTGCAGCCCGCGACGAAACCGGCGCGGTAGCCGGCGAGGTTGGAGCGCTTCGAGAGCGAGTGCACGGCCAGGGTGAGCCGACGCGAGCCCTGCGTCACCTCGGGGTCGAGGATGGATGCGGTGGGGGCGTCCGACGTCCAGTTCAACTCGGTGTAGCACTCGTCGTTCGCGATGACGGCGCCGAGCTCCCGGGCACGCACGACGGCGCGACGCAGGAACTCGTGCCCGTGCACGCGTCCGTCGGGGTTGCCGGGGCTGTTCAGCCAGATCAGCCGGGTCGAGGACGGCCACTCGTCGGGCTCGTCGGAGCGCAGCACCGAGGCGCCCGCGATGCGCGCACCCACCTCGTAGGTCGGGTACGCGACGGTCGGCTGCACCACCGTGTCACCCGCGCCGAGTCCGAGCAGCGTCGGCAGGGTCGCGATGAACTCCTTCGATCCGATCGTCGGGATGACGTTCGCGACGCCGACCTCGACGCCGCGACGGGCGTACCAGCCGACGATCGCCTCACGCAGCTCGGGGCTGCCCTGCGTCTGGGGGTAGCCGGGGGTGTCGACGGCGTCGGCGAGAGCAGACCGGATGAGCGCGGGCACGGGGTCGACGGGCGAGCCGATCGCGAGGTCGACGATGCCGCCGGGGTGCGCGCCCGCGGTCGTGCGGAAGGGGACGAGCGAGTCCCAGGGGAAGTCGGGGAGGTCGAGCGGCACGACGCGACCGGGGCTCAGTGAGCCTGCGGCGGCACCGCGGCGACGACCGGGTGGTCACCCGGGATGACACCGATCTTGGCGGCACCTCCCGGGGAGCCGACCTCGGCGAAGAACTCCACGTTGGCCGTGTAGTAGTCGCTCCACTGCTCCGGGAGGTCGTCTTCGTAGTAGATCGCCTCGACCGGGCAGACCGGCTCGCACGCACCGCAGTCGACGCACTCGTCGGGCTGGATGTAGAGCATCCGGTCGCCCTCGTAGATGCAGTCGACGGGGCATTCGTCGATGCAGGCGCGGTCTTTGACATCCACGCACGGGAGAGCGATCACGTACGTCACGCGTCCAGTCTACGAAGACTCGCGACCCGTGGCTGGTTAGGGTGCCCTTACTCGAATCGGGATGTCGCGCGCCGCTCCGGCCAGAACACCACGACAGCCGAGATGACGACCGGTCCGAAGATCCACGCGTAGTCGATGAGGTCGTTCGTGTAGAGGGTGGAGCCGCTCGGCAGCGGAATGCCGAGGATGCCGATCGCCGCCATCACGCCCAGCCCGGCCGCGAGCGGCGCGATCCTGTCGCCGAAGGCCAGGCGCATCCCGATCAGCAGCGCGGCGACGATCGCGAGCCCGCCGAGCAGCCCGAGCGGCACCGCGATGCCCGCCACGGGTACCACGTACTGCCGGTGCGTGAAGGTGAGCACGAAACCCACCCCCGCGCCCGTGACCGTCGACAGGATGATCGTGAAGATCCGCGCCGCGAGCAGGGAGGGGGTCATCCTCCGCTGCGGGCGACGGTGTAGTTCGCCGTCCACCCCGCGTCGACCTTCGCGAGCAGCACGTTCACGACCAACGCGCCGTTGGTGTAGGTCAGCGTGCCACCCTGCTCGGTCACGCCGCCGACGCCCTCCGCGGTGGCGAACCCCGCGCCTTCGAGCTGCGCCGCGATCGACGTCGGCGCGGCGGGGTCGGAGACGTTCATGAGGATGTTCCAGACGCGTTCGCCGTTCGCACCGGACGCCGCCGAGCCGTTGACGATGTCACCCGCGGCGAGCGGCACCTCCGACGGGAAGTCGTCGGGCACCGTGTTGCCGCCCAGGTCGACGTCGGTTCCGGTCTGCTGCTCGATGATCCCCTCGACCATCGAACAGCCGGCGAGCGCGGGCGCGAGCCCGAGCAGGAGCACCCCGGCGAGCGCCGCGACCGCGGCACGGGGCATCCGGCGGCTCACTGCTGCACCTGCACCTGGTAGCCGACCAGCCAGCCGTCTTCGGCCTGCTCCGATGCGGTGATCACGACGAGGTACTCGTCGTTCTCCCACGCGAAGACGCTGTCGTTGGAGAAGCCGGCCTGTTCGAGCAGCGTCGCCGCGGTGTCCGCCGTCGCCTCGCTGTCGGTGAGCACCGTGACGATCCACGCTTGACCGTCGGAGACCGAGATGCCCGACTGCACCTCGCCCGGCACGAGAGGCACGGCGTCGACGGGGAAGTCGGCCGGCAACTGTCCCGCCTCGAAGTCGATGCCCTCCCCCGAACCCTCGACCATGTCTTCGACGAGCTCATCCTCGGTCGGGTCGTTCCCCGAACCGCCGCCCATGCCGGGCAATGCGGGACCTCCGAAGCAGCCGGTCAGGAGCAGCGTGAGCGGGAGGATCCCGACACCGATGAGCCAGGGACGGACAGACTTGCGCATGACGACACTCCTCGCCTCGTTACCCGGGATGGTACTCCCGGTCGGTAACACGACGCGTGAGCATCCCCGGCAGGTTGACGCCCGCCGCGACCGGCTACTGCTGCTTCTTCGCCCGTGACGTCGCCCGCGCACGCGCGGTGGCATCCAGCTCGACCTTGCGGATGCGCACGACCTCGGGGGTCACCTCGACGCACTCGTCTTCGCGGGCGAACTCGAGGCACTCCTCGAGCGTCAGCTTGCGCGACGGGGTGAGCTTCTCGAAGTTGTCCGAGGTGGAGGAGCGGATGTTGGTGAGCTGCTTCTCCTTCGTGATGTTCACGTCCATGTCGTCGGCGCGCGAGTTCTCGCCGATCACCATGCCCTCGTACACCTCCTGCGTCGGCTCGACGAAGAACGACATGCGCTCCTGGAGGGCGACCATCGCGAAGGGCGTCACGACGCCCGAGCGGTCGGCGACGATGGAGCCGTTGATGCGCGTCGTGATCTGACCCGCCCACGGCTCGTAGCCGTGCGAGATCGCGTTCGCGATGCCGGTGCCGCGCGTGATCGTCAGGAACTCGGTGCGGAAGCCGATGAGACCGCGCGACGGAACGATGAACTCCATGCGCACCCAGCCGGTGCCGTGGTTCGTCATCGTGTCCATGCGCCCCTTGCGGGCGGCGAGCAGCTGCGTGATGGCACCGAGGTGCTCCTCGGGGGCGTCGATCGTGAGGTGCTCGAACGGCTCGTGGGTCTTGCCGTCGATCGTGCGGGTCACGACCTGCGGCTTGCCGACGGTGAGCTCGAAGCCCTCACGACGCATGTTCTCGACCAGGATCGCGAGGGCGAGCTCACCCCGGCCCTGCACCTCCCACGCGTCGGGCTGACCGATGTCGACGACCTTGATCGAGACGTTGCCGATGAGCTCGCGGTCGAGACGGTCCTTCACCATGCGGCCGGTGAGCTTGTGGCCCTTGACCTTGCCGACGAGCGGCGACGTGTTCGTGCCGATCGTCATCGAGATCGCCGGGTCGTCGACCGTGATCGCGGGGAGCGGACGGATGTCGTCGGGGTCGGCGATCGTCTCGCCGATCGTGATGTCGGGGAAGCCGGCGATCGCGACGATGTCTCCCGCGGTCGCGGATTCCGCCGGGTAGCGCTCGAGGGCGCGGGTCAGCAGCAGCTCGGTGATGCGCGCCGTCGTGTGCGAGCCGTCGTGGCGCACCCAGGCGACGGTCTGACCCTTCTTGATCGTGCCCGAGAAGACGCGCAGCAGCGCGATCCTGCCCAGGAACGGGCTCGCGTCGAGGTTCGTCACCCACGCCTGCAGGGGCGCCTCGTCGTCGAAGGCCGGCGCCGGCACGTGCTGGAGGATCGCGTCGAACAGCGGCTCCAGGTCGTCGTTGTCGGGCAGCGAGCCGTTCTCCGGCTTGTTCCACGACGCGGCGCCGCTGCAGGCGTGGGTGACGAACCTGGACTCGAGCCCGTTCCTCGGTCGGACCGCGCTGCTGCGGGTCTTCTCGCGAACCTTGAAGAAGGGCCAGACGGCCGCCTGGGTGAAGCACGA
>NZ_JBMRCP010000079.1:0-58201 GCF_057350545.1 Pseudolysinimonas sp.
CCGCTCCTGGAAGTCGTGCGAGCCCATGAGCTCGTAGAGCGTCGGGATGAGGTCGGCGAACACGGCGTGCGCAGCACCCGCCGCGCGCGGCGCGGGAGACCCTGCGTCTCGGACGCCGCGCCGTCGAGGGTGCGTCGCACGCCGTGTTCGCCGACCTCATCCCGACGCTCTACGAGCTCATGGGCTCGCACGACTTCCAGGAGCGGCTCGCCGCGATGCGCGAAGGTCGCACGCCCGTCTACACGGGCGAGTAGCCCGGCGAGGGATCGAGAGAGCCGCGCCTCCGCCACCAGGGGCGCGGCTCTCTCAGCTTCGGGGGCCGTCGCCCCTCAGGTCGTAGAGGCGCTTGAGCTTGCCCTCACTGCGCGGCAGGTCGCCGGGTGCGGCGAGCACGACCGCGACGCTCGACCCGATGCGCTCCTTGATGCGGCGGCCCAGCAGCGCAGCGGCTTCGGCGCTCGCGGTGTCCCCGACCTCGGGCCGACGCTCGACCTTGACGGCGAGGGCATCCATTCGACCCTCCCGGGTGAGCTCGAGCACGAAGTGCGGGGCGAGCTCGGGGATGCCGAGCACGAGCTCCTCGATCTGCGTCGGGAAGAGGTTCACGCCGCGCAGGATGATCATGTCGTCGTTGCGGCCGGTGATCTTCTCCATGCGGCGCATCGCCGGGCGCGCGGTGCCGGGCAGCAGGCGGGTGAGGTCGCGCGTGCGATACCTCAGCACGGGGAACGCCTCCTTGGTGAGCGACGTGAACACGAGCTCACCGACCTCCCCGTCCGGCAGCGGGTTGCCCGCGTCGTCGATCACCTCGGGCAGGAAGTGGTCCTCCCAGAGGTGAGGACCGTCCTTCGTCTCGACGCACTCGTTGCCGACGCCCGGCCCCATCACCTCGCTCAGCCCGTAAATGTCGACGGCATCGATGCCGAGACGCTGCTCGAGCTCCTGCCGCAGCTCGTTGGTCCACGGCTCCGCACCGAGCACCGCGATCCGCAGGCTCGTCGAGCGCGGGTCGATGCCCTCCTCCTCCATCGCGTCGGCGATCGTGAGCAGGTAGGTGGGCGTGCACAGGATGACCTCGGGCTCGAAGTCGCGGATGAGCTGCACCTGGCGTGCGGTCATCCCGCCCGACACCGGGATGACGGTCGCGCCGAGTGCCTCGATGCCCGCGTGCGCGCCCAGCCCGCCCGTGAAGAGCCCGTAGCCGTAGGCGTTGTGCACCTTCATCCCGGGCCGCACGCCGGAGGCGCGCAGCGACCGCGCGACGAGCGACGCCCAGGTCTCCAGGTCGCGCGACGTGTAACCGACGACCGTCGGACGGCCGGTCGTGCCGGAGGAGGCATGGATGCGCGCGACCCGATCCATGGGGACGGCGAACATGCCGAACGGGTAGCTCTCGCGCAGGTCGTCCTTCGTCGTGAAGGGGAGGCGCCGGAGGTCGTCGAGCGAGCGGATGTCGTCGGGGCCGACGCCCGCGGCGTCGAGCTTGCGGCGGTAAAGGGGCACGTTCGCGTACGCGTGGGCGACGGTCTCCTGCAGCCGGACGAGCTGGAGCGCCTCGAGCTCCGGCCGGCTCAGGCGCTCACCCTCGTCGAGCTCGACGTTCATGCCCAGCCGAGCGCCTCGACCTCGGCGCCGAGCGCGAGCAGCGCGTCGTCGCCGAAGAAGCGCCCCTCGAGGGTGAGGCCGACGGGAAGTCCCGACTCCGCGCGCCCCGCCGGCAGCGTCAGCATCGGCACCCCGGCGACGGTGCCCGGCGCGGTGTTGCGGGTGAGCGTCGCGAAGAGCGGCTCACTGCGCCCGTTGAGCTGCACGACGTCGTCGACGCCGAGCGGCGGGGGCAGCACCGCGCACGACGGGGCGATCAGGGCATCCACCCCCGTCTCCTCGAAGACCCGGGAGTACCGGCGCCGCAGTTCCCAACGCCCCCGGCGAGCGGCTTCGTAGGCCTCCGCCGGGAACGGCTGTGCGGCGAGCATCTCGGCGAGTCCGCGCACGTCGGGCGATGCGATCTGCGCGGCGACCTCGGCGAAGGTCAGGTCGCGGCCGGCGGCTTCCCGCGCGCGAGCGAGCAGGGCGAGCACCGACTCGTAGAGCACGAGTTCGAGCCCCGGTCCGGCGCCGAGCGCGAGGTCGTCGGCGATATCGACGTCGACGAGGGTGACGCCAGCATCCCGCAGGCTGTCGAGCGCCCGAGACGCCACCGCGGCGACGTCGGGGTCGATGTCGTCGAAGCGCGAGCGCGGGATGCCGAGGGTCACGTCGCCGAGGGAGACGGCGGCCGCGCGGGGGGTGCGTGCGATCACGGCGTCGACGCGCCGGGCCTCGGCGACCGTGCGGGTGTGGAGCCCGACGGTGTCGCGCGTCCACGACAGGTTCACGAGGCCGTCGGCGGGGTAGCGCCCGACCGTCGGCCGGAACCCGACGATGCCGCAGAACGACGCCGGCAGCGTGATCGACCCGCCCGTGTCGGTGCCGAGGCTGAACGACACGTCGCCGAGAGCCACCGTCGCCGCACTCCCGCCGCTCGACCCGCCCGCGCTGAACGCGGGGTTCACGGGATTCTTCACGGGGCCGTACTTCGCGTTGTTCGACGTGACGCCGAACGCGAGCTCGTGGAGGTTGGTCTTGCCGATGACGACCGCTCCGGCCTCGCGCAGCACGCTCACGACGCCCGCGTCGACGGCGGGGAGGTGACCGGCGAGCAGCGGGCTCCCTCCGGTCGTGGGCAGCCCCGCGACGTCGATGTTGTCCTTCACCGCGAACGGGATGCCGGCGAGCTCGCCCGTCGACGCGGGATCGGCCGCGGCATCCTTCACCACCGCGATGTAGGCGTTGTGCGACTCCTGGGAGCGGGCGGCCGCGGCGACCGCCTCGGCGACGGTCACGCCTGCACGCCGATCGCGATCGGCGCGAAGCCGCGGGCACGCAGCACGTACGGCACGAGCAGCATGAGTGCCTCCGGGCCGCGCGCCGAGGCGATGCCGCCGAGGTCGAGCAGTTGCTCGGGCTTCCAGCCGAGGTCGGCCAGGAGCCCGGCGGTCAGCGCCTTCGCGTCGGCGTCGTCGCCCGACAGGAAGGCCGTGGCCGGATGCGTGAGCGCTCCGGGAGCGGTCATCACGGGGAAGAGCATCGTGTTGAGCGTCTTCACGACCCGCGTCGCCGGGAGGGCACGCTGGAGGTTCTCGGCGAGGCTGCTGTTCGGGTAGAGCAGGTCGCCGGGAGCCCCCGACGGGTCCTTCTCGGTCGCGTTCGACACGTCGATGAGCACCTTGCCCTCGAGCTCCGAGCGCAGCGCGGAGAGGTTGCCGAGCGCGACGTCGCCGGGGCTCGCGTTGATCACGACCTCGGCGCGCGCGACGGCGTCGGCGACGGTGCTGATCTCGGCGGGCGCGTCGGCCCACGCGGGGGTGGCCGCTTCGGGGTCGCGACTGCCGACGACGACCTCGTGGCCGGCGGCGGTGAGCCCGGTGGCGAGCGTGCGGCCGACGCGGCCGGAACCCAGGATGGCGATGGTGGTCATGGTGCTGCTCCTCTTCGAGTGGCGGGATGGGTGTTACGAGATGGCCGAGAGCACCGAGATGGCCTCGGCCTGGAGCGCCGGGGTCGTCGCGAGGAAGTCTCGGCTGCCGAGACCCCACGGTGCGCCGGCCGTGTCGGTGACGACCCCGCCGGCCTCGTGCACGAGCAAGGCACCGGCGAGGAGCCCCGAGCGCACCTGGCTGAACTGCCAGAACGCCTCCATGCGCCCCGCGGCGACCTGGATGAGTTGAAGGGTCGCGGGCACGGAGACGCGGATGACGAGGGCGGCGTTGAGCATCGCGGTCGTCGAATCGCCGATCCGTCGGAAAGTCTCCGCCGACTCCCCCGGCCTGGCCTGGCCGGTGCCGACGAGCGCGCCGTCGAGCGCGACCTTTCCCGAGGGGGTGAGCGGGACGCCGTTGCAGAAGGCGCCCCCGCCGGCGACGGCCGTGAAGGTCTCGCCGGTGAGCGGGAGATGCACGACGCTCACGACGGGCGCGTTGTCGCGCACGAGGGTCGCGGTGACGCCCCAGTCGTTCATCCCGTGAACGTGGTTGATGTTGCCCTCGACCGGGTCGGTCACCCACCATTCGCCGGGCGGCAGCGCGCCGCTCTCGAGTTCGTCCTCGACCCAGCCCGCCTCCGGTCGCAGCCGCGTGAGCATGGGCTGGAAGACCGCGAGCGACTGCTCGTCGTTGGCATGGATGGCGGCGACGACCTCGTCGCGGGTGCGGTATCCGGGGTGGCGGTCGAGCAGCTCGGCCATCCGTCGTCCGGCGGCCTGCACGGCGGCCGCGACGTCGAGGGCGAGCGCGCGGTCGTCGTCGAGCGAGGGGTTGGCTCCGCCGAAGGCGGCGGGGGCGAGGTTCTCACGGGAAGTCGGCACGGAGCCGACGGTATGGAGCGCGAAGGGCAACGTCAAATGCATTATTCGCACCAAACAGTTGCGTCAGACGCACTGTTTGTGACGGCAGGCCACAGCCGGGTAGATTTACCGCCGTGCAACTGGACCTCAACCTGCTCACCGCGCTCGACGCCCTGCTCGAAGAGGGCAGCGTCGCGGGTGCCGCGGCCCGCCTCCACCTGTCGGCCCCCGCGATGAGCCGCACGCTCAGTCGCATCCGCCGGGCGACGGGCGACCAGATCCTCGTGCGCACCGGGCGCACGATGACGCCCACGCCCCACGCCCTCGCGATGCGCGGCGAGGTGCACGACCTCGTCCAACGGGCGCAGGCGGTGCTCGACCCGGAGATCGAACTCGACCTGGCTTCGCTGCACCGCACCTTCACGATGCGCGGACACGACGCCGTGACGGCGGCGATCGGCCCGGCCCTTCTCGTCGCCATCCACCGCAGCGCACCCGGCGTCGCCCTGAGGATGCTCGCCGAGGGCAGCGTCGACACCAACGAGCTGCGCCACGGGCAGGTCGACCTCGAGGTTGGCTCGACGAAGCCGGAGCTCCCGGAGATCAACCACGTGCACATCGGCGACGACCACCTCGTCGCCGTGATGCGTCCCGATCACCCGCTCGCGGGCGGCGATCTCACCGTCGCGCGCTTCGCCTCGGCCGAGCAGCTCACGGTGTCGCGGCGCGGTCGCCTGCGTGACCCCATCGACGACGAGCTCGACCGGCTCGGGGTCACCCGACGCGTCGTCGCCTCGGCACCGACGAGCGCGGCCGCGATGCTCTTCGCGGCGCGGAGCGACCTCGTGGTGGCGATCCCCGAGCGGATGTGCGCGCACGCCCTCGACTCGCTCGGGCTCGTCACGAAGCGGCTCCCGTTCGTGACGCCACCCGTGTCGCTCTACCTCGCCTGGCACCAGCGCTACGACAACGACAAGGCCCACGCCTGGCTACGCGGCCAGGTGCGGGGAGCCTTCGCCGACGTGTTCGGCGGCACCGTCGCCTGAGCGAACGGCACCGCCGAACCGGGCTCAGCCGAAGAGCGCCGCGATGCGCGCGTGCTGGGCCGGATCGAGCCGGATGCTCTCCGCCGCCGTCACCCCGTCCCACTGCGCCGACGTGCGCGGTGCGACGATCGGCGCCGTCACGGCGGGATGGTCGCGCAACCAGGCGAGCGCGAGGCCGGAGACGCTCACGTTGAGTTCGCGGGCGATCTCGCGCAGCGCGGTGACCTTCTCGAGATTCTCGGGCGTGTGGAATCCCTTGTAGTACATGTTGCCGGCGACGGCGATGCGGCTGCCCTCTTCGGGCTCCGCCCCGTCGAGGTAGCGCTCCGAGAGCACCCCGCCGGCGAGTGGCGAGAACGGCGTGTAGCCGAGCCCTTCGGCGACGACGATCGGCAGCACCTCGGCCTCGTCGCCGCGGTCGAGCAGGTTGAGCCGATTCTCGACGGTGATCGGCCGGTGCAGCCCCCGCTCGTCGGCGACGTCGAGGATCTGCCGCAGCTTCTCGGCGCTCACGTTGCTGACGCCCCAGGCACGGATGCGTCCGGCATCCTGGGCCTCGCTCATGACGGCGAGCGACTGCTCGACCGGCGTGACCGGGTCGGGCGCGTGCCAGAGGTAGACGTCGACGCGCCCGAGTCGCTCGAGGCTCTGGGCGAGCTGCCGTTCGATGTGCTCGGGCGTGAGGTCGACGCCGCGGGTGCCGTCGGGTTTGCTGACGAGTCCGACCTTCGTCGTGACGATCATGTCGGCGGAGTCGCGCTCGTGCAGCCATCGTCCGACGGCCTTCTCGCTCTCGCCTCCGCCGTACGCGTCGGCGGTGTCGATGATCGTGATGCCGAGTTCGCGCGCCTCGTCGAGACGCTCGATGCCCTCGTCGGCGGTGAGGCCGAGACCGCGGGTGGCCGACGAGGTTCCGACGCCTCCGATCGAGCCCGCGCCGAAGACGAACTCGCTGACCTGGATGCCGGACGAGCCGAGGGGGACAGTGCGCATGGTGCGCTCCTTTCGATGTCGGGGGCGAGCCTAGGCAGGCCACTCGAATAACGGCAAGTGCATGCTCGACATCTGATTAGTTACCGTGATGCACTCGTGATGCGACCCGAAAAGCACTGGACTCCGTGGCGCGGGCTGGTCAGGATCGCCCCATGCACGTCTTGCTCGAAGGTCTTCCGATCGCGCGGGAGCTTCCCGGCTTCGAGGGCCGTTGGACCGAGTCGGGAGACTGGCACTTCGCGTACCAGAAGGCCGCCGCCGGCACGAACCTCGACCGGATGCTCGCCGGCCTGCCCGACCAGGCGTGCCCGGTCGAGCACTGGGGCTATGTCTTCTCGGGCCGGCTGCAGGTGCGCTACGTCGACGGGAGCGAGGAGATCGTCGAAGCCGGCGAGGCGTTCCACACCTCACCCGGCCACCGACCGCACATGCTCGACGACACCGTCATGCTGCAGGTGAGCCGCCGTGCCGACCACGACGAGCTGCTCCGCGCCGTCGCCGCGACGACACCGTCCTGACCTCTCCCCCACCCGACCACGAAGGAGTGCTCCCGTGAAGATCACCGTCCTCGGCGCGACCGGACGCACCGGCCGCCACGTCGTCCGCCAGGCGCTCGAACGCGGCCACACCGTGACCGCCGTCGTGCGCGACGCCTCCAAGCTCGAGCCCGCCACCGGCCTCACGGTCGTCACGGCCGACGTCCACGACGGCCCCGCGATCGCCGCCGCACTGCGCGGGTCCGAGGTCATCGTCTCGACGCTCGGGGTCGCGAAGGGCGAGAAGGGCGGCACCCTCGAGCTCGGCGCCCGGGCGGCGACCGCCGCGAAGCCGACGCGCCTGGTCTGGATGGGAGCCTTCGGCACCGGGCCTTCCGCGGGCCGCGCCGGCGGCTTCACGCGCCTCATGCTCAAGCTCGCGATGGGCTCCGAGCTGCCGGACAAAGTCGCGGCGGACGCGGGCGTGCTCGCCGCGGGCGGCACCGTGCTGCACTGCGGTCTGCTCGGCGACGGCGAGGCGAGCCCCACGCGCCGCTTCGTGCCGCTCGCCGAGGCGCCGACCGGTTGGCCGAAGAAGGTCAACGCCGCGACGGTCGCCGCCGCGATGCTGGATGTCGTGGAGGCCCCGTCGGCCAAGCCCGGCGTCTTCGCGCCGCTCGAGAGCTAGAGCGCGCGCACCGCCTCGAGCAGCGGTCCGGCGGCGTGCTTCAGGAACTCCTCCTGATACTCGTCGCCGACCTGCACGAGGGCCACATCCGTGAAACCCGCCTCGAGGTAGGGCCGCACCGCTTCCGCGAGCGTCGGGATGTCGGGGCCGCAGGCGATCGCCGCAGCCGTCATCTCGGGTGTCGCGTTCGCGGTCGCCTGCGCGAAGCTCGCGGGGGTCGGCAGCTCGGAGTTCACGCCCCAACCGAGACCCGACCAGCGGAACTGCTCGTGCGCGACCCTCACGGCATCCTTCTCGGTCGGTGCCCAGCACACCGGCACCTGCCCGATCTTGCGCGAGCCGGGGCCGTGCTCGGCGTCCCACTGCTCGACGAGTTCCTTCTCGGGCTGCACGGCGACCATGTGGTCGACGAGGCCACCCCAACGGTCGATGCCGGCGTCCCCCGAGACGGCGACGCCGATCTCGACCTCCGCGGGGTCCCAGATGCGCGCCGAGTCGACGCGGAAGTACTCGCCCTCCCACGTGATGAGCTCGCCCGTGAGCAGCTGCTGGATGAGCGTGATCGCCTCGAGCAGCATCTCCTGGCGCACGTGCACGCTCGGCCAACCCTGGCCGACGACGTGCTCGTTGAGGTTCTCGCCCGAGCCGAGGTTGAGCTGGAACCGGTTGCCGCTCAGCAGTTGAAGGGTGGCGGCCTGTTGGGCGACGACCGCCGGGTGGTAGCGCACCGTCGGGCAGGTCACGTAGGTCATGAGCTCCAGGCGCTCGGTCGCCTGCGCGACGGCACCGAGGGTCACCCACGCGTTCGGGGAGTGCCCCTGCTCGGTGAGCCACGGCGAGAAGTGGTCGCTCGACACGGCGAAGTCGAACCCGAGCCGCTCCGCCGCGACGGCGTAGTCGACGAGCGCCCGCGGGCCGCTCTGCTCGGTCATGAGGGTGTACCCGAAGTTCGTCATGCCCCCACTCCACGCGACGACCCGCGCTGCGTCACGGGCTTGACGCAGCCCCCCTTCGCGGGTTGAGTGCCCGCCGAAGGCGGGTGTATCGAAACCCACCCCGCGACCCCGCACGTGACGAAGCCCCGACCGCGTCCGGTTAGACTCTTGGACGCACCTTCGGGGCAGTAGCTCAATGGTAGAGCCTCAGTCTTCCAAACTGATTACGCGGGTTCGATTCCCGTCTGCCCCTCTCCGAACTTCGTCCCACCACTGTCTCTCCCGGCAGACTCAACCCATGGATGACGACCTGCCTCCGTCGATCGGCAAGGTCGCCGCGCGCGAGTTGGGCCTCCACGGATTGACCACCCTCGCCGCACTCGCCGCCGCCTCGGAGCGCGAGCTGCTCGACATCCACGGTGTCGGGCCGAAGGCGATCCGCATCCTGCGCGAGTCGCTCACCGAGCGCGGGCTGCACTTCCGCGAGTAGCGAGCAGCCCCACGTCAAGCCCGCGCGGTCGCGGCGCGCGCGCCGCACAGTGGCATCATGCCCGTCCGTTTCACCCCCGCATCCTTCGAGGGCGCGCTCCTCGCGTCGCTTCCGGCTGACGACGACCTGCCGACGACCGTCGAGGGCGGACTCGAGCTCGCCCTCGAACTCGGTCGTCGCGCTCCGGGTCCCGGCGAGGGCGCGACGCTCGACCTGTGGGAGACCCTCGCGACACTCGCCGCCGCCGACCTCGGCGCCGTCCGCGCCGTCGAGCCGCACCTCGACGCGATCGCGATCCTGCGCCAGGCCGAGCACGACCTTCCCGACGGGGTGTGGGGCGTCTTCGCGGCGGAGGGCGGCGACGCTCCCCTCACGGCGACCACCCGGGATGACGGGGTCACCCTCTCCGGCACGAAGCCGTGGTGCTCGCTCGCGAACCGCCTCGACCGCGCCCTCGTGACGGCGCACGTCGGCGACGCCGAGCGCGGACTGTTCGCCGTCGACCTGCACGCGCCGGGCGTCGAGGTGCTGTCCGGCACCTGGCACGCGCGGGGGCTCACCGAGATCCCGAGCGGGCCGGTGCGCTTCGACGGGGCGGCCGCGTCACCCGTCGGCGAGGCCGGCTGGTACCTCACCCGCGCGGGCTTCGAGTGGGGCGGCATCGGGGTGGCGGCGTGCTGGTACGGCGGCACCGTCGGAGTCGCGCGGGCCGTGCACGCGGCGGCGGTCGCGAAGCCCAACCCGTTCCTCACCATGCACCTCGGCGCGATCGACCGCGGGCTGCAGGACGCGCGGCGTGCACTCGCGGAGGCCGCGTCGATCGCCGACGCAGGGTCGCTCGACGGCCGGATCGTCGCGAAGCGTGTGCGTGCCACCGTCGCGGCGGTGGCCGAGGATGTACTCGCTCGCGCCGGCCATGCGCTCGGGCCCGCACCCCTCGCCCTCGACGCCGCGCACGCGAAGCGCGTCGCCGACCTGACCCTCTACCTCCGGCAGCACCACGCGGAGCGCGACCTCGAGTCGCTCGGCTCCGCGGTCGCCGCGAGCCCCGCACCGTGGTGACGTTCGACGCCCGCCTGCCCGGCACCCCCGTCGCCGACTGGGATGCGTCGGGCATCCGCGAGGCCCCTCCCCTCGACCTCACGGGCGTGACGTCGCTCGTCGTCGTCGCCGCGCATCCCGACGACGAGACCCTCGGCGCGGGCGGGCTGATGGCGGCCGCCGCGGAGGCGGGCCTGTCCGTGCGGGTCGTGCTCGTCACCGACGGCGGGGCCGACGGAGACCCCGCGACCCCCGAGCGACGCTCCGCCGAGCTGCGGGCCGCGCCCGACGAACTCGCTCCCGGCATCCCCGTCGACGAGCTCGGCTTCCCCGACGGCGGGGTGCTCGAGAATCGGGATGCCGTGGCCGCGGCGCTCGACCGCGCGTTGGCGGGCGAGCCGGCATCCACTCTTCTGGTCGCCCCGTGGACGGGCGACGGGCACCGCGACCACCGCGTCGTCGGCGAGGTCGTGCTCGAACGCGCGGGCGGGCGGCGTGTGGCGGGCTACCCGATCTGGGCGTGGCACTGGGACGACCCGACCGATCCGACCCTGCCCCGCGACACCCTGCGATCGCAGCCGGTCGACGTCGAACGGAAACGCCGGGCGATCGAGCGCTTCGCGAGCCAGGTCGGCGGCGACGACCCGCTGCTGCGCGCCGACGTGATCCAGCACTTCCTGCGCGACCGCGAGGTGTTCGTCGTCACCGAGCGCGGGGCGCTGCCGCCCGCGTACTTCGAGAAGGTGTACTCGCGCCGTGACGACCCGTGGCGCTATCGCGAGCGGTGGTACGAGGCGCGCAAGCGAGACGCGACCCTCGCCGCACTCCCCCGGCGTCGCTACCCCCGCACCCTCGAGGTGGGCTGCTCGATCGGGATGCTCACCGAGCGCCTCGCCGATCGCAGCGTCGACCTGCTCGCGATCGACGTCGCCGAGCGGGCGGTGGCGCAGACCCGCGAGCGGCTCCGTGACCGCGACGGCGCCCGCGTCGAGCTGCGCGACGCGTCCGTCGACTTCCCGCCCGGCCCGTTCGACCTCGTCGTGCTGTCGGAGGTGGGCTACTACTTCGGCGACGCGCTCGACCGTGTGCTCGCGGCGGCGCGCGACGCTCTCGCCCCGGGTGGTGAGCTGCTCGCCTGCCACTGGCGGCATCCCGTCGCCGACTATCCGCTGAGCGGCGACGAAGTTCACGCCCGCATCGCCCGCCTCGGCCTGCGGCGACTCGTGTCGCACGAGGAGGAGGACTTCGTGCTCGAAGTCTGGTCGAGCGACGACCGATCGGTCGCGCGACGGGAGGGGCTCTCGTGAGCGACCGCACCGTGAGCGAGCGCATCGCCGTCGTCGTGCCGGCCCGCGATGAGGCCGACCGCATCGACGCGTGCCTGCGCTCGATCAACGAGGCGGCGGCGCGCGTCCTGGTCCCCGTCGAGGTCGTCGTCGTCGCCGACGGCTGCCTCGACGACACGGCGGCGCGCGCCCGGTGCCACCGCGCGACCGTGCTCGAGACGACGGGCTCGAACGTGGGCGGCGCCCGGGCCGCCGGCGTCGCTCACGCGCTCGCCCGCGGCTCGACGTGGATCGCGAGCACCGACGCCGACTCGACGGTTCCCGAGAACTGGCTCACCGGGCAGCTCGACCTCGCCGCGTGGGGAGCGGAGGTCGTCGTCGGCACCGTGCAGCCGCGGTTCGACGAACTCACCGCCGAGCAGGTCGCCGCCTGGCACCGCACGCACGACGACGGGCAGTCGCTCGGACACGTGCACGGCGCCAACCTCGGCGTCGCGGCCGACGCCTACCGGCGGGTCGGCGGATTCCTCGCCGCCCCCGAGCATGAAGACACCGACCTCGTCGAACGGCTCTTCGACGCCGGCGCCGTCGTCGTCGCGAGCGACGGGTTCACGGTCGAGACCTCCGGACGCCACGTCGGCCGCACGCCGGGCGGGTACGCCCGCTACCTGCGCGAAGACCTGCTGCGCGCGGCGGGGGCTGTCAACCCCGTGACGTAGCGACCGGCCGGGAGTGGGATGAGAGCATGACCGACGACATCCAGACCAAGCCCCAGGTCGCGCGCACGAAGCGCGAACACGCTGAGAAGGGGTTCCTCGCCTCGGCGAAGCTCCGCGACTCGCTCCAGGCGGTGCTCGCCGACCTTCTCGAGCTCGCGTCGCAGGGCAAGCAGGCGCACTGGAACGTCGTCGGACCGAACTTCCGCGACCTGCACCTCCAGCTCGACGAGCTCGTGGATGCCGCGCGCGAG
Organism: Pseudolysinimonas sp.; assembly: GCF_057350545.1. Classification (NCBI taxonomy): domain Bacteria; kingdom Bacillati; phylum Actinomycetota; class Actinomycetes; order Micrococcales; family Microbacteriaceae; genus Pseudolysinimonas; species Pseudolysinimonas sp. The sequence goes on from NZ_JBMRCP010000079.1 coordinate 12,310, forward strand.
TTCAGCGACATGGTCGCCGAGCGGATGCGCGCCCTCCACGCGACCGCTGACGGGCGCAGCGGGGTCGTGCGGGCCACGACAGCCCTCGACGAGTTCCCTCCCGGCGAGCGCCGATCGATCGAGGTCGTCGACCTCATCACCGACCGCATCGACACGACCGTCGGCACCATCCGAGGTGTGCACGACGACGTCGACGAGGAAGACCCGACGAGCGCCGACATCCTGCACGCCATCATCGACCGGCTCGAGCAGCTGTCGTGGATGATCAGCGCGGAGCACCGCGAGCCGCGCGAGAGTTGATCTCCACCGCCCTTGCCGTCGAACTCCGCGACGCCGGACTGGCCTGGACGCCGGCACCCGGCGACTCGTTCCAGATCTCCTCGGACGACTTCGAGGGCGACGTCTTCTACGTGAGCGACATGACGATCGAGCCGCAGGTGCACTCGACCGGAACGGTGCTCGGCTTCAACGGCACGACGGAGTGGGCGCTCGACTCGGTCGCGCTCGACGACGCCCTGTGGCTGCCGCGCGAAGACCAGGTGCGCGACCTCCTGCGTGAGACGTTCGTGTCGCTCGAGCGACGGGGCGACGGCACGGCGACCCGCTACGTCGTCACGACCCGGTGGGGCGGCGAGGAGCACCGCGACGAACGCGACGATCCGGCGGAGGCGTACGGCCACGCCCTGGTGCGGTTGCTGCGCGCGAGCACCTGAGCCCGCCGGATCACGCGGGGAGGCTCGACGCATGGTCGGGCACGAAACGCTGCTCGTCGACGGGCGGGCGCACGTAGTCGACCGCGGCGGGCCGCGGCGGCAGCTTCACCTTCTCGGGCTTCGTCTTCTTCCACGGCACCTGCGAGACCAGGTGGTGGATCACGTTGATGCGCGCCGCACGCTTGTCGTCGCTGTCGATCGTCCACCACGGCGCGTGCTCCGAGTCGGTCGCGGCGAACATCGCATCCTTCGCGCGGGAGTAGTCCTCCCACCGGGTGATCGACTCGAGGTCGGTGGGCGAGAGCTTCCACCGTCGGATCGGATCGTCGAGCCGCCGCTTGAACCGGCGCTGCTGCTCCTTGTCCGACACCGAGAACCAGTACTTGATGAGCAGGATGCCGTCGTCGACGAGCAGTTTCTCGACCACCGGCACCTGCGCGAGGAACCGCTCGTACTCCTCGTCGGTGCAGTAGCCCATGACGTGCTCGACGCCCGCGCGGTTGTACCAGGAGCGGTCGAACAGCACGATCTCGCCGGTGGTCGGCAGGTGCGACAGGTGCCGCTGGAAGTACCACTGGCCGCGCTCCCGCTCGCTCGGAACGGGCAGCGCCACGACGCGGGCGCTGCGGGGGTTGAGGTACTGCACGATGCGCTTGATCGCACCGCCCTTGCCCGCGGCATCCCGGCCCTCGAAGATCACGACCACGCGCGCACCCGACTCGAGCACCCAGCGCTGCAGCTCGACCAGTTCGACCTGCAGCCGCGCGAGTTCCTCTTCGTAGGCGGCTTTCGCCATCCGTCGTGTCTTCGGGCTCATGCGCTCACGCTAGGCGGGCGAGCGGATGCGGCCCGGGGGCTTGCGCTCCGACTACGACACCCGCCATGCACCCACGGGGGCGTACGTCGAGTCGCTGCACTCGACATCCGGCACCGGCTGCGTGAGGTCGTAGTACTTCAGGTTGCCGCCCCAGTACCGCAGGATGCGGCCGAGCTCGGCTTCGGTGTCACCGTTCAGTGCCGTCAGGTCGATGTCCATCGTGAAGCGCATCCTTCGACGCTAGGGATGTCGGCGTCGGCTGCCGATTGACGGATTCACGAATTCGACCGCGGCTCGCGTTGTGCGAAGTCCACAACACTCCGACGGTGGGGCGGGGTCCGGCCGCCCGTACGCGACGGCCGGACGGATGGGGTCAGCAGCAGATGCAGCCGCAGCAGTCGTCGTTCATGACATCCTCCTTCCATCGATGTGTGTCGATGCAGCTACCGTGACCTATAGATCGATGGATGTCAATGCAGTGTGAGAGGATGTCCGCATGCCCGTGGCCGAGCTCATCCCGCTGACCGATCTCGCGTCGTGCTGCGCGCCGCTCACGCACGCGCCCATCGAGACCCAGAACGCCGAGAGCCTCGCCCGCTCGCTCAAAGCCCTCGCCGACCCCGCGCGGCTGCGAATCCTCTCGATGGTCGCCGCCCACGCCGACGGCGAAGCCTGCGTGTGCGACCTCACGGAGCCGCTCGACCTCGCCCAGCCGACCGTGTCGCACCACCTCAAGGTGCTGATGGATGCCGGCTTCCTCACCCGCGCCAAGCGCGGCACCTGGGCGTACTACCGCATCGTGCCCGGGTCGCTCGACACCGTGTCGGGGTTGCTCGCGAGCGTCTGACCGCCCGCCGCCTCGCCGCCTCGCTAGAGTCGCGCCATGGAACCCGTCTCGCTCACCCTCGGCGGCATCGTCGGCCTCATCATCTTCATCGTCACCGTCGTGTCGATCGTGAAGAACCCGAACCACGGCGGCTTCGGCAAATTCGTCTGGATCCTCGTCGCCTTCTTCCTGAGCGTCATCGGGTCGCTGCTCTGGCTGATCTTCGGCCGCGGCCGCGTGGCGAAGCGCTGAGCGGCGTGCCACCCCTCCTCCGCATCCTGCTCGTCGCGACGGCGGTGCTCAACGCGGGCGACGCGGTGCTGCACGTCGCGATCGACCAGGTCGAGCCGCTGCGCATCGCCGGCAACCTCGTCGTCATCGCTGGGGTGTTGGGGATGCTCGCCATCCCGAGCCTGCGGCGGCCCCTCGTGCCGATCGTCGTCGGCGGGGTGAGCCTCGTGCTCAACCTCGTCTTCATCGCGATGTCGGGCATCGGCGGGCTCGGCGCCGTGCTCGTCGCCGTCACGACGCTGCTGCACATCGCGCTCGCACTGCTGCTGCGTCGGCGGGCCTGAACCGTCCGGGCAGTCGCAGAACGCCGCCGGAGGACGCGACAATGTGCAACTAACCCGACAAAACCTCTAGCGCTGCAGCCAGGCGATCACGGCGAGCACTCGGCGGTGGTCGGTGCCCGAGTCTTCGAGCGCGAGCTTGCCGAAGATCGCCGTCACGTTCTTCTCGACCGCGCCGACGCCGATGAACAGCGCCTCGGCGATCGCGGCGTTCGTGCGACCCTCCGCCATGAGCTGCAGCACCTCGCGCTCGCGGGGTGTGAGCGTCGCGAGCGGGTCGTTGCGGCGGCCGATGAGCTGAGCGACGACCTCCGGGTCGAGCACCGTGCCGCCGTCGGCGATGCGGTCGATCGCATCCACGAGCTCACTGAGCGACGCGACCCGGTCCTTCAGGAGGTACCCGACACCCCCGCTGCCGCTGCCGAGCAGCTCCTGCGCGTACGCCACCTCGACGTACTGCGAGAGCAGCAGGATGCCCGTGCGCGGCACGAGCGATCGCAACCGGATCGCGGCGCGCACCCCCTCGTCGCGGAACGTCGGCGGCATCCGCACATCCAGCACCGCGAGATCGGGAGCGAGCTCCTCCACCTCCGCGAGCAGCGAGTCGGCGTCGCCGAACGAGCCGACCACCTCGTGACCCGCCTCGACGAGCACCCGCACGAGGCCCTCCCGCAGCAGCACCGAGTCGTCGGCCACCACCACGCGCAATCCACTCACCATGTCATTCTCCCCTCATGCCGCGGGTTGAGTGCCCGCGCAGCGGGTGTATCGAAACCTGACAGGTTGCCCGTGCTCGGTTTCGATACACCGCTTCGCGGCACTCAACCCGCGGAAGCGGTCCGCCTTCGGCGGCACTCAACCCGCGAAGGTCACCGGGAGGTGCGCCGTCACGACGGTCGGGCCGCCCTTCGGGCTCGAGATGTCGAGCGTGCCGCCCTGGCCGAGCACGCGCTCCTGAAGGCCCGCGAGACCATGACCCGCGACCGCCTTCGCCCCGCCGCGACCGTCGTCGGTCACCGTGATGTCGAGCCAGGTCTGGTCGGGCTCCGGGAGCCGCCGCAGGTCGATCCTCAGATCGATCGCCGACCCGCCGCTGTGCTTCACCGCGTTGGTGAGCCCCTCCGCGGCGATGAAGTACGCGTTCCGCTCGAGCTCCGTCGGCAGGCCCGTACCCGGAGGCAGCGACGAGACGACACGCACCGTGACGGCGCTGCGCACCGCGAGCGACTCGAGAGCCGCGACGAGACCGCGATCGAGCAGGATCGGCGGCGCGAACCCGCGCGACAGGGCACGCAGCTCCTCGAGAGCATCCTTCGACTGCTGCCGCGCCTCCTCCAGCAGCCGGCGGGCGGCGTCCGGGTCGGAGTCGAGCTGACGTTCCGCCGCCGCGATGTCCATCTGCAGCCGCACCAGCCGCTGCTGCGGACCGTCGTGGATGTCGCGCTCGAGCCGGCGCAACGCCGTGCCCTCCGCGGCCACCGCCGCCGTGCGCGACTCGCTGAGCGTCGCTACCTCCTGCTGGAGGGCCTCCGTGCGGAACGCGCCGAGCATCCCGCGGGCGACACCCCAGTGCATCCACGTGAGACCGTGCAGCACAAACGGCAGCAGCGCCGTGAAGACGAGGCCGAGCACGAACTGCAGCACGAGGTCGCCCACCCAGCCGTCGAACCCCGGCCCGATCGCCGTCGTGCGCTCGAGCAGCCACGTCGACAGATAGAAGTCCCGGCCGTCGGGAATGAAGGGATACCAGATCCACGCCGTCAGACCGCCGAGGGCGATCGACGTCCACGTCACCGCGATGACGAACGAGACCGTCGAGATGATGAACGACACGAAGGTCGCCCACACCGAATACAGCCAGTAGTGCCCGTTGCCGAACAGCGACCGCACCCACGGCAGGAACCCCGTGCCCGACTCGCGGTCACGCCAGTCGGGGCGACGGATGGCGGGGCGCCCGATCCACTGCAGCAGGATCAACTCGAGAGTGCCGCCGAAGCGGGCCACGTAGAACAGGGCGACGAGGAAGATGATCCCGAGGAAGAACGTCGCGATCGTGCCCGCCGCCGCCGAGAACAGGCCGATCGACACGCCGAACAGCACCGTCGAGATCGGGAACCCGATGAGCAGGAACAGCAGATCCTTCGGCGCGCCGCCCCACAGGCGCCAGTAGAGCGGCCGCGGCGTCGCGGGCAGAGTCTCGGTCGAGGTCGTCATGAGCGTCTCCATTGTGTCGGTACCCCCAGCCTCGCCACCCGGTCGCCACGACGGGAGGGAGCCCGCATCCCGAACCCATTCGGGGTAACCCCCGCGCTGCGACGGGTGAGGTAACCCATAAATAGGCCAGCCTCAACTCGCTTGCGGAACATTTCGCGCTGAGTACCGTTGAACCAGACACCACACCAGGGAGACACAAGCCATGACCGACGTGAAGACCGTACCCACCAGCGCCATCGACCCCGACGTCACCGCGGGAGTCGCCCAGTTCCTCGAGCCGATGGTCATCGACCTCGAAGCCATGGTCGTCAACGTGAAGCAGGCCCACTGGCACGTGCGCGGCGCCAACTTCCAAGCCATCCACGAGCTCCTCGACACCGTCGTCGAGCACGTGCAGGACTACGCCGACACCGCCGCCGAACGCGTCGTCGCCCTCGGCCTGCCGATCGACGCGCGCATCGCCACCGTCGCCGCCAAGACCACCGTGCCGCCGCTCAGCGCCGGATTCCAGCAGTCCGACACCACCGTCGCCGAAGTCATCGCCGGCATCGACGCCACCCTCAAGTCGGTGCGCGTCGCCATCGACGAACTCGCCGAACTCGACCCGGCGTCGCAGGACATCGCCATCGAGATCGCTCGGGGGCTCGAGAAAGATCGTTGGTTCCTGTTCGCGCACATCGCTGCGTAGTTTTCTCGTCCGTGCGAGGGGCTGGATGCCTTGCGCGAGTGAAGAGAGCGGGGACCCCTACCCCGATTCACTCGCGCAAGGCATCCAGCCCCTCGCTGCGTCACCCGGACGGCGATGTGGTCTCACAGTCGGTGGTTGAGTAGCGGGCGCAGCCCGCGTGTCGAAACCGCCTCGGGGTTACTCGTAGGGGCCGAAGGTCCACTCCCCCGCGACCATCGTCGCGTGCACGGGCATGTGCCGGAGGTTCTCCGGCACCAGGGGGTCGGCGTCGACGATGACGAGGTCGCCGGGGAGGTCGTGGGCGGTCGCGCGGAGGGCTTCGAGCGGGGTGAGCGCCTGCTCGGGATGCCACGGGTCGCGCCCGTCGCGGGAGCGGGTGACGGCGGCCGACATCGTGACCCACGGGTCGAGCGGGGCGACGGGCGCGTCGGAGCCGAGGGCGAGCTCCACCCCGGCGTCGGCGAGCGCCCGGAACGCGAACGCCCGCGAGGTGCGTCCCGCCCAGTAGCGTTCCGCGACATCCCGATCGTCCATCGCGTGCTCCGGCTGCACCGACGCGGTGATCCCGAGACGGGCGAGCCGCGGGATGTCCTCGTCGCGCACCAGCTGCACGTGCTCGATCGTGCCCGGGATGCCGAGGGATTCGAACACGTCGATCGCCTCGGTGACGGCTCGGTCTCCGATCGCATGGATGTCGGGCGAGAGTCCGCGGGCGACCCCCTCTCGGGCCGCCGCGAGCAGCTCGCCGGGGCCGTAGGTCGGCAGCCCGGCGCCGGTCGTGCCGGGATAGTCGTCCCAGCACCACGCCGTGCGCGTGTTGAGCGACCCGTCCGTGAAGAGCTTGTACGGCCCCGTTTCGAGCAGCGGCGAAACCGTCGGCGGCAGCGGCCACGCCTGATGCGGGTAGGCGACCGCCCGCACCCGCAACCCGCGGAAGCCCGCCCCGAAGCGCCGCACCCACGAGCCGGGGGCGTGTTCCATCTCGAAGTCGACGATCCCCGTCACCCCACGAGAGGCGGCGAGCGCCGCCCCCTCGACCGCCCACCCGTCCAGCACGTCGGCCGGAACCTCGGTGATCCGCCGTGTCGCATCGAACGCCGGCTGCTCGCGCAGGAACCACTCCCCCTCGGGCAACCCCAGAAGTCGCACGGCGGCCGCGTTGAGCCACAGCGAGTGCACATCCGCCGACAGCACCGCGATGGGGATGCCTCCCGCCTCGAGCAACTCCGGCGACGGCGCATCCGCCCACAACCCGTCACGGAACCCCGACGCGAGATACACCGTCCCCGCCGAAGGCGGATGCGCGGCGACGTGCGCCCGCACGAGCGAGGCGGCCTCCGCCGCCGATGCGGCCCCCGCCACATCCAGCCGCCGCGACGCCATCGCCCACTGCCCGAAGTGCACGTGATGATCCCACAACCCTGGGAGGATCCAGCGACCTTCGACATCGACCTCCACCCCCTCGGGCCCGGGAACCTCGAGGTCCGCGACAGGGATGCTGGGGAGCGTGCGCGAGTCAATCGGGGTAGGGGTCCCCGCTCTTGACTCGCGCGCGCTCCCCAGCAGCCCGACCAGGGAACGGACATTTCGAAGGATCACGGCACCCGCCGCATCTCGGCGGCCAGCGCGGAGTCCGAGTAGGGGCCGGTGCCCTCGAGGGCGGTCATGATCGACTCCCGCACCTCGGGCGTCTTGTTCTGCGAGAGCTTCGCCCGGGCGTCGAAGCGGGTGACCCGCAGGCGGAGCCCGACGGTGCCCCGAGCCATCCGTTTCGCCTTCTCCTCGTCGATCTCGAGCGAGACGGGGGTCGGCATCCGCTGCTCGAAGTGGTCGACGAGTTCGCCGAGGATGCGGAAGTTCTCGTCGTCGCTGAGCAGCTCGGGCACGCCGTAGAGGTGGGCGGTGACGTGGTTCCAGGTGGGCACGAAGTCGCCTTCGGCGTACCAGTTGGGCGAGATGTAGCCGTGCGGGCCCTGCACGATGACGAGCACCTCGTGCTTGCCGAGCTCGTGAGCGACTTCGTCGGGGCGACCGAAGTGGGAGACGAGCGAGATCGAGTCGTCGCCGGTCTCTTCGAGCAGGGTCGCGTAGTGCGACGCGACGAGGCCGGTCGACGCGGGTGAGACGTAGGTCATCCACGGGTTGGCTCGGATGAGCCGCTTCACCTCGGCCGGGTCGTCGAGCAGGTAAGTGGGGGTGTGACGCATCAGACCTGATCCTTCGGGCACCAGTAGAGGTTGCGCGTCGCCATCTCGGCCATCGCGATCGGTGTGCCGCACAGGCGGCAGGGTTCGCCGGTGCGGTGGTAGACCCAGTGGCGGTCGTCGCGGGATGCTCTCGCCCGTTCGAGTTCTTCGCCGGTGAGGCCGTCCATGGTGAGCATCTGACCGGTCTCGACGCCGACGCCGAGCAGGTACGACCAGTCGCGCCACAGTTCGCGCAGCAGCTCGACGGGAACATCCTTGCCGGGTCGGTAGGGGTCGAGTCGCGCGCGGAACAGCAGTTCGGCTCGGTACACGTTGCCGATGCCGGCGACGACCTCCTGGTCCATGAGCAGCTGCCCGATCGCGACGTTGCGCTTGCGCACGTTGTCGACGAAGGCGTCCTCGCCGGCTGGGCCGTCGACGAGCGGGTCGGGGCCGAGCCGCGCAATCGTCGCGTCGACCTCCTCCACCGTCTGCACCTGGCACGCGGTGGGGCCGCGCAGGTCGGCGACGGCGGTGGAGGTCAGCAGCCTCACCCGCACCTGGCCGATCGGAGCGGGGGGCCATTCCTGGAGCTCGGGTTGCAGCTTCTCGCTCTCCGCCATCCTGAGCCGTGTGCGCCGCGGCGCGCCGATCGACCAGGGGGAATCCTCGTTCGCACCGACGACCTTCGCCGCGCGGGCCCCACGCTCCGCGGGCGACACGGGATCGACGGCGATGTCACCCGCGAAATCCCAAGCGCCGTACATCCCGAGGTGCACGCGCAACCAGAGCTGGTGGTCGAATTCGAGGAACAGCTGCTTGCCGACGGCGCGCGCCTGCACGATCGCGTGCCCGTCGAGCGCTTCGGCGCCCGCGGCGAAGCGTCCCTGCGGCGACGACACCGCGACGGGCGGGCCGGTGAACGACCGCTCGAACTGCCGAGCGATCCGATGGACGGAATGTCCCTCGGGCATCGGTCAGACGATCTCGTGCCCGGAGATGGCCCCGGTGGTCTCGTACTCGGCGAGCTGCGCGATGCGTCGCGCGTGCCGCTCCTCACCGGAGAACGGGGTCTTGATGAACGCGTCGATGAAACGCTTGACCTCGTCGAACGAGTGCTGGCGGGCGCCGATCGCGATGACGTTGGCGGCGTTGTGCTCACGTGCGAGTTCGGCGGTGGCGACGCTCCAGACGAGAGCCGCGCGGATGCCGTGCACTTTGTTCGCCGCCATCTGCTCGCCGTTGCCCGAGCCGCCGAAGACGATGCCGAGCGCCGCCACGTCGGCTTCCTCGTCGCGCACGACCGCGCGGGCGGCGTTGATGCAGAAGCTCGGGTAGTCGTCGAGGGCGTCGTACTCCTTCGGGCCGTGGTCGACGACCTCGTAGCCCTGCGCCGCGAGATGGTGCTGCAGGTCGGTGGAGAACTCGAGTCCGGCGTGGTCGGTGCCCAGATGAATACGCATGGTACGGCTGAGCTTATTGACCCCCCTTGCCGCGCGCTCCCGACGGGGGGAGAATCGGCCCCAGACGGCGTCGGCGGGGTCGCCCTGGACCCCGCCGACGCTCCTAGGCGGGAGGCGATGCGCGTGATCGAGCCCACGACGGCCCCTGACGGGATGCCGCAACTCTCCCGCGGTCGGCACCGGTCGGCGAAGACCGGCGCGTGCTTCATGGAGTTCGCGTCGTACCTCGCGGGTGAGCCGTGGAGCGACGCGCCGCAGTGCACCGACCCGATGCTCGCTCACCTCGCGCGCGCGGTGAACGACCAGCTCTCGGATGCCCGACGCGGCGAGCTCGCCCCCGACATCCCGAGGGTGGTCGGTCTGCGGGGCGACCACCGCATCCTCGCCCCGATCGTCGCGATGCGCGCCGCGGCATCCGCGCTCCCCGTCGTCGCGGCGAGACGTCAGCAGGCGCTCGCGGTGACGCTGCTCTCGCTCCCGCGGCTCGTGCCCGGCGACCTGCCCGACCGGCTGCGCGTCGACGTCGACGCCGCCCTCGCGTCGGCCCCGCACGCGACGGCGTGGGCCGAGAAGCATCTGCGCGCGCATCCCGTGCGGGAGCGCGACCTGCGCCGAGGCGCGAGCTCCGTCGCGGTGCAGCTCGCGACCGCCGGGCTGGCCGAGGCGTGCGTCGACGATCCCGAGACGCTGCTCGTCGAGCTCCTGCGCGACGCCATCACGGATGTCGAGGACGTGCTGAGCACCCCGGAGCCGTCGCCTCAGGTCGCGACGAGAGTGCTGCAGTCCGCCTGACCGCGCTGCGGAGCCTGCCCGGCGATATCGTGGACGGATGCCAGGAGAGAACCTCACCCGCGTCGAAGCCCAAGAGCGCAAGACGCTCGTCGCCGTCGAGTCCTACGACATCCAGCTGGACCTGACGACCGGCCCCGAGACGTTCCGGTCGACCACGACCGTCGTCTTCACGGCCACCCCGGGAGCGTCGACGTTCATCGACGCGCTCACCGCGAAGGTGCACGCGATCAAGCTCAACGGAGCCGACCTCGACGTGTCGATCGCCGACGGGGCGCGCATCCCGCTCGACGGTCTCGCCGCGAGCAACACGCTCGTCGTCGACGCCGACTTCGCTTACACGAACACCGGTGAGGGGCTGCATCGCTTCGTCGACCCCGTCGACGACGAGGTGTACCTCTACTCGCAGTTCGAGGTGCCCGACAGCCGCCGCGTCTTCGCCGTGTTCGAGCAGCCCGACCTCAAGGCGACGTTCGCGTTCACCGTGACCGCGCCCGCCAACTGGGCGGTCGTGAGCAATTCGCCCACCCCCGCCTCGACGTTCGTCTCCGACGGCACCGCGAGGTGGGCGTTCGAGCCGACCCCGCGCATCTCGTCGTACATCACCGCGCTCGTCGCCGGCCCGTACCAGAAGATCGAGTCGCAGCTCACGTCGTCGAACGGCAAGGTCATCCCGCTCGGGGTGTACTCGCGCAAGTCGCTCATGCAGTACCTCGACGCCGACTACATCTTCGACATCACGCGCAAGGGCTTCGCCTACTTCGAGGAGAAGTTCGGCTACCCCTATCCGTTCGCGAAGTACGACCAGCTCTTCGTGCCGGAGTTCAACGCGGGCGCGATGGAGAACGCGGGTGCGGTGACGTTCACCGAGACGTACGTGTTCCGCTCGAAGGTGACCGACGCGATCAAGGAGCGTCGCGTCGTCACGATCCTGCACGAGCTCGCCCACATGTGGTTCGGCGATCTCGTGACGATGAAGTGGTGGAACGACCTCTGGCTCAACGAGTCGTTCGCCGAGTGGGCGTCGACGATCGCGACGGCTGAGGCCACCGAGTGGACCGAGGCCTGGGCGACGTTCCAGGCCATGGAGAAGAGCTGGGCCTACAAGCAGGACCAGCTGCCGAGCACCCATCCGATCGTCGCGACGATCAACGACCTCGAGGATGTGCAGGTCAACTTCGACGGCATCACCTACGCCAAGGGCGGCTCGGTGCTCAAGCAGCTCGCGGCGTTCGTCGGCATCGACGAGTTCTTCGCCGGCGTGGGGGCGTACTTCCGCAAGTACGAGTACCAGAACACCGAGCTGAACGACCTGCTGCGCGAGCTCGAGGCGACGAGCGGGCGTGACCTCGCGACGTGGTCGAAGCTGTGGCTCGAGACGGCGGGCGTGAACACGCTCAAGCCGCTCGTCGAGGTCGACGCGGACGGCGTGATCACGAAGTTCGAGATCGTGCAGACGGCGATCGAGGAGCAGCCGACCATCCGCCCGCACCGCATGGCGATCGGGTTCTACGACGTCGCCGACGGCGCCCCCAACGCCGGCGTCGAGGGCGACCTGTCGCCGAAGGTCGTGCGCACGCATCGCGTCGAGCTCGACATCGACGCCGACGCGTCGACGACCGTCGCGGAGCTCGTCGGGCTGAAGCGCCCGGCGCTCATCCTGCTCAACGACGACGACCTGGCCTACGCGAAGATCCGCATGGACGACGCCTCGTGGGAGTTCGCGATCGACAAGCTCGCCGACATCGAGGAGCCGCTCGCCCGCGCCCTCGTCTGGGGTGCCGCCTGGGACGCGACCCGGGATGCCGAGGTGCCCGCGAGCGACTACGTCGACCTCGTGCTCGGCAACATCGCGACCGAGACCGAGTCGACCACCATCCGCCTCTCGCTCACGCAGCTCACGCAGGTGGCGCGGTTCTACGTCGCGCCTGAGAAGCAGGCGGCGACGATCGAGCGGGTCGGCGACGCGCTCTGGGAGCTCGCGTCCACCGCTCGGGCCGGGTCGGATGCGCAGTTCCAGTTCGTGAAGTTCTTCGCCAACATCCCGTCGACCCCCGCCCACGCGGCGACGCTGCGGGGGCTGCTCGACGGGTCGGTGAGGCTCGACGGGCTCGAGATCGACGCCGACCTCACCTGGGAGCTGCTCGAGGGTCTCGTGCTGCTCGGCGAGGCCGGGGAGTCGGAGATCGCCGCCCAGCTCGACAAGGACAACACGGCGAACGGCCAACAGGCCGCCGCCCGAGCCCGGGCCACCGGCGACAAGAAGGGCGCGCTCGAGCAGGCGCTCACGGATGCGTCGATCGCGAACGTCGTGCTGCGGTCCTCGGGTGTGGGCTTCCAGCACGCGAACGGCCCTGCCGGATTCGAGGAGCTCGTCGCACCGTACTTCGACGCGCTCGACCGCATCTGGAAGGAGCGGTCGTACAAGATCGCCGAGTACGTGATCTTCGGGTTCTACCCCGCGGCGCTTGCCTCGCAGGAACTCGTGGACGCGACGAACGCGTGGCTCGACGCCCACCCCGACGTCCCCGCGCTGCGACGTCTCGTGATCGAGAACCTCGCCGGCGTGGAGCGCGCCCTCCGCGCCCAACAGCGCGACCGCTCCGCCTGACCGCCGAGTTCACCGATTTGCGTCGAGCGCACTTGGGCTATGCCCGGGGCTCGACGCAAATCGGTGCAGTGGCCGGGGTCAGGGCACCAGCACGAGCTTTCCGGGGTGGGTCGCCGCGCGGAGGTCGTCGACAGCCTGAGCGGCTTCCGCGAGGGGGTACGTGCGCGCGAGCGGCGACCGCAGCTCCCCCGACGCGAGCAGCGTCGCGAGCTCGGCGAGGTCGTCGCCCTTCGTCGCCGCCACGAGCGTGACGACTTTGAGCCCGCGGGTGAACAGCGCGCCGATCGATCGGGACAGCGGCCCGAGCACCGCGCCGCCGTTCTCCGCACCGCCGAGCACGAGGATGCCGCCCGGCTTGATCACCCGGCGCCAGCGCGTCAGCGGCAGGCCGCCCGCGAAGTCGAGCACGTGGTCGAAGCGCCGCTCGCCGTCGGTCGGGTCGGTCGTCGCGTAGTCGATGACGTCGTGCGCACCGAGTCGGCGCACGAACTCCGCTTTGCCCGCGCTGCACACCGCGGTCACGCGGGCACCTCGTGTCGAGGCGAGCTGCACGGCGAACGAGCCGACTCCCCCGCCGGCTCCCGTCACGGCGACGTGCTTCCTCTCGAGCGATCCGACGACGCGCAACGCCTGAAGGGCCGTGTAGCCCGCCATCGGCACCGCCGCGGCCTCCTCGAACGACACGTTCGCGGGTTTGACGTGCAGGAGGTCGGCGCGCACTCGCGCGAACTCCGCCCACGTGCCGGCACCTGATCCGAACACCTCGTCGCCGACCGCGACGCTCGTGACGCCGGGGCCGACGCGTTCGACGACGCCCGCGACATCCTGACCGAGCAGCGGGTCCTTCGGGCGGCGCAACCCGAACGCAAGCCGCGCGATCGTCGGCAACCCGGTCATGAGGTGCCACTCCGCCATGTTGACACCCGCGGCCTTCACCTTCACGAGCACGCGGCCCTCGGTGAGCTCGGGGAGCTCGACCTCCTCGACGCGCAGCACGCCGGTCTCGCCGTACTGTCGGCGGGTCACTGCTCTCATCACTTCATCTCCTCGTCGGGTTCGTAGCTGAAGACGTCGTCGAGGCCGACCCCGAAGACGCGGGCGATCTGGAACGCCATCTCGAGCGACGGCGAGTAGCGCCCCTGCTCGATCGCGATGACGGTCTGGCGGGTGACGCCGATCCTCTCGGCGAGGTCGGCCTGGGTCATCTCGTCGGCGGCGAACCGCAGCGCGCGGATGCCGTTGGTCACGCGGGTGGGCTTGACCACGTCAGAGCCCCCGGTGGTAGGCGCCGAGCTTCGCCATGGTCTGCAGGATCGCGCCGAGCACGAACCCGAGGAAGAGAACGTTCGCGATCCAGACGTGGGGCGCCTGCACGAAGCACAGGATGAGCGCCGCGATGCCGCCGATCACGATCATCGAGTTGCCGACGCGCTCGCCGAACCAGGTGATCTCCCGGTCGCGCTGGTCGACCTTGCCGGGGTTCTTGTCACCCGCGATGCCGTCGCCGATCCCGATCGCGATCCCGGCGAGGATGCCGGCGACGATCGCACCCCCGATCGAGCCGACCATCGGCCACAGGTAGGTCGAGCCGTCGAGCGGCCCGCCGCCCACGACGAAGGTGAGCACGAGGTAGGTCAGGTAGCCGAGGACGGCGATGATGCCGAACGCCCAGGTGTTCTTCTCTTCGTATGACATGGAGCGCATCCCTTCGAGGCATGTCAAGGATTCTTGACATGCCGACTGTAAAGAAGGGCCGACACCATGTCAAGCTTTCTTTACACAGACACCGACTCACCGGGCTCCCTAAGCTGAGACCGTGCATCTCCAAGTCGACCCGGACGCTCCGGCGCCCTTCGACTTCTGGGTGTGGCTCGACGCCTTCCTCGCCTCACCGCTCGGGGTCCCGCTGCGGATCGCCGCCATCATCCTCATCGCCGGCATCATCCGGCTGCTCCTCCAGATCGTCATCAGCCGCACGGTCAACCGCGTCGTCACGGGCGTCAAGAAGAAGCAGAACGTCGACGACACCCGCGAACTGCAGGCGTCACCGGTCGCGGCGGTGCGCGTCGTGCAGCGCACCCGTGCACTCGGCGGTGTGCTGTCGAGCGCCGTCACGACCGTCGTCGTGCTCGTCTCGCTCGTGCTCATCGTCTCGGCCATCGACCCCAATGCGACGGGCGCCTTCTCGCTCATCACCGCCGCCCTCGGCGCCGGCCTCGGCTTCGGCGCCCAGAACGTCGTGCGCGACGTGCTCAACGGCCTCTTCATCGTCGCCGAGGACCAGCTCGGGGTCGGGGATGTCGTCGACCTCGGTCAGGCGACCGGCGTCGTCGAGGCGGTCGGCATCCGCGTCACCCGCGTCCGCGACGTCGGCGGCACCGTCTGGTACGTGCGCAACGGCGAGATCCTGCGCGTCGGCAACATGTCGCAGGGCTGGGCGCGCGTCATCCTCGACCTCGCCGTGCCCTACGACGCCGACCCCGACGCCGTGAAGCTCGCCCTGCTCGACACGGCGCTGACGATGCGCGAAGACGGTCGCTGGAAGCGTCTCATGCTCGAGAAGCCCGAGGTGTGGGGCATCGAGTCGATCACCGCCGAGGCCACCGTGCTGCGGCTCGTCGTGAAGACCCGCACCGGGTCGAAAGACGAAGTCGCCCGAGAGCTGCGCGGCCGACTCCGCAAGACGCTCGACGAACTCGGGATGCGCCTCCCCTCGCTCCTCACCGCCGGCGGCCTCGTCAAGACCGACGGCGCGGGCGGCTCGAGCGACACGCCCGTCATCCCGGGCATGGTCAAGGGCGCGCCGTCGCCGGCCAAACCGAGCACCGCCCGTCCCACGACCCCGCCATCCGGAGGCCGCACGTGAACACCTTCATGATCCGCAGCGGACCCGGCGGCGAGCCCGTCGGCTCCAACTTCTGGCGCGAGGTCGGCGGTCGCGCGACGTTCGAGAAGCTCGTGCGCGACTTCTACGTCGGTGTGCGGAACGACGACGTGCTGTGGCCGATGTACCCGGAAGACGACCTCGAGGGCGCGATCCAGCGCCTCACCGGGTTCCTCGAGCAGTACTGGGGCGGACCCGGAACGTACAGCGAGGAGCGCGGCCATCCCCGGCTGCGCATCCGACACCAGCCGTTCAAGGTCAACCCGGAAGCCCGCGACCGATGGCTGCTGCATATGCGCGCCGCCGTCAACGGCTTGGGCCTCGCGCCGCTGCACGAGAACATGCTCTGGGACTACCTCGAGCGCGCCGCGCACGCGATGGTCAACACGCACGAAGAGTGACGCTCCGGCGGGTCCACCCCGGGGATGACACCCGCACGAGGCACAGCCGTTAGCCTCGAAGTTCAGGGAAGGGGACGCACCGACATGACCGCACATGCCGACGTCATCGTGATCGGGGCGGGTCTCGCGGGGCTCGTCGCCACCGCCGAGCTCGTCGAAGCCGGGAAGCGCGTGATCGTGCTCGAACAGGAGCCGGAGACGAACCTCGGCGGGCAGGCGTTCTGGTCGTTCGGCGGCCTCTTCCTCGTCGACTCGCCCGAGCAGCGGCGCCTCGGCGTCAAAGACTCGCACGACCTCGCCCGCCAAGACTGGTTCGCGAGCGCCGAGTTCGACCGCGACGACGAAGACCTGTGGGGCCGGCAGTGGGCGGAGGCGTACCTCGCCTTCGCCGCCGGCGAGAAGCGGTCGTGGCTCGCCGCGAAGGGCGTGAAGTTCTTCCCCGTCGTCGGCTGGGCCGAGCGCGGCGGATACACGGCCACCGGCCACGGCAACTCAGTGCCACGCTTCCACATCACGTGGGGCACCGGTCCCGGCATCCTCGAGCCCTTCATCGCCGCCGTGCGCCAGGGGGTCGAGAAGGGACTCGTCGACCTGCGCTTCCGCCACCAGGTGGATGCCCTCACCGTCACGAAGGGTGCCGTCACGGGCGCGAGTGGCAGCATCCTCGCCCCCTCGGATGCCGCGCGCGGTGAGGCCTCGTCGCGCGAGGTCGTCGGCGAGTTCACGCTCGAGGCACCCGCGGTGCTGGTCACGAGCGGCGGCATCGGCGGCAACCACGACCTCGTGCGCAAGTTCTGGCCCGCATGGCTCGGCACCGCCCCCACCTCGATGCTGAGCGGAGTTCCCGCGCACGTCGACGGTCGCGGGCTCGAGATCGCCGAGGCCGCCGGAGCTCGCCTGGTGAACTCCGACCGCATGTGGCACTACGTCGAAGGCATCGAGAATCACACACCCGTGTGGGAGCGCCACGGCATCCGCATCCTCCCCGGCCCGTCGAGCCTGTGGTTCGACGCGACGGGTCGCCGCCTGCCGATCCCGCTGTTCCCCGGGTTCGACACGCTCGGCACCCTCGAGCATCTCCGCTCGACAGGCCACGACCACTCCTGGTTCGTGCTCACCCAGAGCGTCATCGAGAAGGAGTTCGCCCTCTCCGGTTCGGAGCAGAACCCCGACCTCACCGGCAAGAGCGTGCGGGAGCTCGCGAAGCAGCGCCTCGGCAAGGGCGCGACCGGGCCCGTCGAGGCGTTCAAGGAGAAGGGTCCCGACTTCGTCGTCGCGACCACCCTCGACGAACTGTTCGCCGGCATGAAGAACCTCTCCCCCGACGTCGAGATCGACTTCCTGGAGATGAAGTACGAGATCGAGGCGCGCGACCGCGAGATCGACAACGCGTTCACGAAGGATGCCCAGATCACCGCCCTGCGCGGCGCGCGCAAGTACCGGGGCGACAAGCTCATCCGCGTCGCGAAGCCGCATCGATTCCTCGACCCGTCCCACGGTCCGCTCATCGCCGTGAAACTCCACGTGCTCACCCGCAAGACCCTCGGCGGCATCCAGACCGACCTCTCGTCCCGCGCCCTCGGAGCAGACGGTGAGCCGATTCCCGGCCTCTACGCCGCGGGCGAGGTCGCCGGCTTCGGCGGCGGCGGCGTGCACGGCTACCGCTCCCTCGAGGGC
The DNA here is from genome assembly GCF_057350545.1 of Pseudolysinimonas sp. Lineage (NCBI taxonomy): Bacteria > Bacillati > Actinomycetota > Actinomycetes > Micrococcales > Microbacteriaceae > Pseudolysinimonas > Pseudolysinimonas sp. The sequence goes on from NZ_JBMRCP010000079.1 coordinate 30,151, forward strand.
ACCTTCCTCGGCGGCTGCCTCTTCAGCGGCCGCACCGCGGGCCGCGCCATCGCCGACACCGTCTAACCGACTTCGGTGGTCGAGTAGCGCCGAAGGCGCGTGTCGAGACCCCGCCTTCGGGCAGCTCGGGGCGGGTCTCGACACGCCGCTGCGCGGCTACTCGACCACCGAGGGGCTAGCGAAGAAGGTTCCAGGCCCGGCGCTTCACGAGCACGTGACCGCGGGCGGTGGTGAGGCGGGTCCACGGGCCGCTCTCGTAGACCTTGACGGCGTCCTCGCCGAGGAACCCGAGGGCGAACGCCGCGAAAGCCGCGCTCGACGGCACGTGCTCGGCGCCGGCGATCGGCTTGCCCCACACCTCGGCCCGTACTTTGCGCACGATCTGCTCGCCGGCACCGTCCGGAACGGCCGAGGCGACATCCCGGATGCCGGCGCGCGCCGTGCTGTCGAGCAGTGCCGCGGGCACGTCGTCGAGCGCCGACCAGCCGCCGCGCGGGGGCGAGATCGCGGCCCAGGTGGCGGTGTTGACCTCCATCGGCAGCCCGACCGTCGTGCCCGCCTCCTGCTGCGCGCGTTCGAGACGCTGGATGAGGGAACGCACGGGCACGACGACGTCGAACGTCGTGGGCTCGGTGAGCGCGAGGGTGCGCAGCCCGAGCACGGTCGCGCTCTCATCGAGCAGACCCGCGGGGGTGAACACCGAGCAGTAGACAGCCAGAACGCCCGATCCGGCGATGAGCCGCACCGAACCCTCCTCGACACGCGCGGCGCGGGAGAGGAAGACGTGCAGGTCGTCGAGCGATCGGGTCTCGGTGAGGGAGAAGGTACCGGCCATCCTGGCTCCTAAACTACACAGCGTGAGCGACCCCCTGGCGGGCTTCCTGGCCGCCCTCGACCTGACCGACACCGGAGCGCGCACGCGCGAGGACATCTTCACCGGTCCTTCGCAGTGGATGCCGGGAGGACGCGTGTTCGGCGGGCAGGTGCTCGCGCAGTCGCTCGTCGCCGCGACCCGCACGATTCCCGAAGACCGCCGGGTGCATTCGATGCACGGCTACTTCCTGCGACCGGGGAACGTCGACCTGCCCATCACGTTCTCGGTCGACCGCATCCACGACGGCCGATCGTTCTCGACGCGCCGCACCCAGTGCTACCAGAACGGCGAACCGATCCTGTCGATGATCGCGTCGTTCCAGGACGACGACCCGGGCCTCGAGCACACGGTCGAGATGCCGTCCGACCTGCCCGACCCCGAGTCGCTGCCGAGCACGGCCGAGGTGCTGGGGGCGATCGATCATCCGGTCGCGAAGTTCTGGGCGACGCAGCGGGCGTTCGACATCCGTCACGTGCAGCGGCCCGTGTACTTCCCGGGCGACGGCGAGCACACGACCCGCCAGGCGGTGTGGATGCGCGCGATCGGCCGGTTGCCCGACGACCCGAACCTGCACCGCGCGGCCCTCGCGTACGCGAGCGACTACTCGATCCTCGAACCGATCCTGCGCGGCCACGGGCTGTCCTGGGCGGCGCCGGGACTCAAAGCGGCGAGCCTCGATCACGCCATGTGGTGGCACCGTGACGGCCGTGTCGACGAGTGGCTGCTCTACGAGCAGGAGTCGCCCGTCGCCCAGGGCGGACGCGGGCTGTCGTTCGGTCGCATCTTCACGCAGGACGGAACCCTCCTGGCCACGGTGGGCCAGGAGGGCATGATCCGCGTTCCGACGGTCTAGGAGCTTCGCTCCATCCGGTCGGCCTTCACGGCCTTCCAGACGGTGTCGCCGATCGCCCAGATCGCGATGGCCCCGAGGGCGACGGAGGCACCGATCGCACCGACCGATCCCGCGCCGACCGTGGCGGTCCAGCCGAGCTCGTCGAGGAAGGCCGGGCTCACGAGCTGTCCGGTGAGCACGAGCCAGACGAGCGGCACCGTCGCGGCGATCGCGATCGCCGCGTGGAGGCCGACGAGCAGCCACGTCCAGCGGCCCCGGCGGAAGAGCACGACGGCGAGCACCGCGGCGAGCACCGTGAGGATGAGGAAGTAGGTCACCCAGAAGGGCATCGTCCCCTCGTGCAGCAGCGGGATCGCGGCGCCCTGCGCGTCGCGCAGCGGCGGTGCGACGAACTGCCAGATGAGCGCGATCGGGATGAGCGCGAGGAACACGAGAGACGCGATGAGGTCGCTGCGCCCGCTGCCCGTCGTCGTCGTGATCGACGGCAGCTGGGCGGGGTCGAACGGCGCGTCGGGACCGAGGTGCGGCACGTTTTTCATCGAGGTGCCCGCACGCTCGGCGATCGCGAAGATCAGCGTCGTCCAGAACCCGAGGTGCACGATGAGGCTCATCGCGATCGCGATGGTGCCGCCGATGAGCCCACCGGGCTCGGCGCCCGTGATCGCCTGCACCGCGAAGTACGCGACGGTGGCGAGCGGCAGCACGATGGCGTACAGCATCTTCATGAGGCCGAGCCAGCCCGGGTAGAGATCGGGTCCGATGAGTGCGAGCACGCGACCCGTGTAGCCGGCGGCGAGCTTCGAGGGCTCCCCGAGCTCGAGCAGCACCGCGTGCTCGGCGGCCGCGGCGTCCTCACCCGACGCGACGCGGGCATCCACATCGTCGGCGATGCTCGCGCGGAGCTCGCGGTCGATGTCGGTGCGCTTCGCCTCGGGCAGACCCTTGAGCACGGCCCAGACGTAGCGGTCGGTGAGGGTGTCGGTGGTGGGGCGACCGACGTCGCTGCCCGACCAGTTGATGGTGGTGGCGTTCATGAGTTCTCCTTGGCGATGCGATCGATCGACTGCTGGAGGGTCTTCCAGTCGTCGAGCAGGACGGTGGCGAGGGAGTCGCCGGCGAGGCTCGTGCGGTAGAACTTGCGCGGCCGCGATTCGTCGGTGTTCCACTCGCTGATGAGCAGCCCCTGCGCCTCGAGGCGTCGGAGCAGCGGGTACAGCGTGTTGCCTTCGACGGGGATGCCGGCTGCCGCGAGCTGCTCGAGCAGGGCGTACCCGTACTGGGGTGCGCGCAGCATGAGGAGGCAGGCCAGCACGGCGGTGCCGCGGCGGAGCTCCTGGAGCTGTGCGCTCTCGTTGTCGTTCACGAGCGACACGTTACTGTGCGTCACACACTATCGTCAACTGGCAATACTGGGTGACGTAGTCGCGAGGGTTTTGTCGGGTTAGTTGCACATTGCTGCGTACTCCAGGCGTGGGATGCAACTGGGCACGCGGCGACTTCCCGGCTCGACGACGCAGTTGCAGAATCACCCCGGAAGACGGGGCAATGTGCAACTAACCCGACAAAAGTGTCAGGAGCGCTTCGTGAACTCCACGGGGGCACCGACGTGGGCACCCCAGGCTTCGCGCTCGCGGTCGGTGATGCGGCGCGGGCGGCCGGAGGCGGCATCCACCAGCACGATCGTCGTGAGGGCCTTCGCGAACAGCGTCGCCGGCTCGTCGCCGACGGGTGAGCAGACCTCGTAGCAGACGTCGAGGCTCGCCCCGCCGAAACGCCCGATCCAGAGTTGCACGTCGAGCGGCTCCCGCAGGTACGGGATCGGCGCGAGGTACTCGACCTCCTGCCGCGCGACGAGGGTCACCGTCGACGGGTCCTGCTCGGTCGGCGCGGCCGCGTCGTTCACCCCGTCGACCCCGAGGTCTCCGCCACCCCAGAACACCGAGATGCGCGACTCTTCCAAGAGGGTGAGCATCGCGGCGTTGTTGACGTGACCGTAGGCGTCGAGGTCACTCCAGCGGAGCGCCACAGGGACATGGATGCGGGACACGCCTCTACGCTATCGCGGCGATCCCGTAACGATCCTGCAACGACTGACCCCTCGCATCGGCCCCGATCAACCCGCCCGAATCCCTGACATCGCGGGGCAGCGCGGGGTCTCGGGCCGACGATCACGCGTCCCGGCGGCCCCCGGGTTGTTGCTACGTTGGGGCACTGCTCCGAGGTCGCCGACACGCGACGCGGTGCCTGCTCCACCTAGGGCCGCGCCCGAGTCCCCTCCCGCACCGGGACGGAGACGGGCGTATGGCCGGCACGACGCGGGATGCAACCCGGCATCCCGAGGCCCGCGACAGCGGGGCGCGTCGTCCGCCCGGACCGTGACCGAGTCCCGCAGCGTTCAAGGCTGCGGGAGCGGAGAAACGTGACCGACAGCGACATCGCCCTGCGCGCCGAAGGGCTCTACAAGGTCTTCGGGCGTCGACCCCAGGATGCCGTCGAGCGCCTGCGCGACGGCGCGGACCGCGACGACCTCGATCCGTCGACGACGGCTGCGGTCATCGACGCGTCCTTCGACGTGCGACGCGGCGAGATCTTCGTCGTCATGGGTCTCTCCGGGTCGGGCAAGTCGACGCTCATCCGCACTCTCAACGGGCTGCAGCCCGCCACCGCCGGCGAGATCACGATCGGGGGCGAGTCGATCACCGGCGTCGCCCCGGCACGCCTCCGCGACGTGCGCCGCGAACGCGTGTCGATGGTCTTCCAGCATTTCGCGCTGCTCCCCCACCGCACGGTGCTCGACAACATCGCCTACCCGCTCGAGCTGCGCGGCGTCGGAAAGGTCGAGCGCACCGCGAAGGCGGAGGAGTTCCTGCGACTCGTCGGGCTCGACGGATGGGGCGACTCACGTCCCTCGGCCCTCTCCGGCGGGATGCAGCAGCGCGTCGGGATCGCCCGCGCGCTCGCCGCCGAGACCGACATCCTGCTCATGGACGAGGCGTTCAGCGCACTCGACCCGCTCATCCGCCGGGAGATGCAGGAGCAGCTGCTCGACCTGCAGGCCCGCCTGCAGAAGACCATCGTCTTCATCACGCACGACCTCAACGAGGCGATGTTCCTCGGCGACCGCATCGCGGTGATGCGGGACGGTCGCATCGTGCAGATCGGCACCCCCGAAGACATCCTCACCGACCCGGCCACCGACTACGTCGCCCAGTTCGTGCAGGATGTCGACCGCGCGCGCGTGCTCACCGCCGCGAACGTCATGGAGCGCCCCCGACTCACCGTCGCCGAGAGCGCAGGCCCGCGCACGGCACTGCGCACGATGCGCGACGGGTACTCCTCCGCGGTCTACGTCGTCGGTCGCGACCGGCGCCTGCTCGGGATGGTGCGCGACCGTGACGCCCTGCGCCAGGTGCAGCGAGGCGAGAACGCGCTGAGCGCGATCCTGCGCCCGGTACCGCAGGCGGTGAGCGTCGACGACGTGCTCGTGGATCTGTTCGTGCCCTCCGTCGAGTCGCCGCTGCCGCTCGCGGTGACGGATGCCGACGGCCGCCTCGTCGGCGTCATCCCGCGCGTCACCCTGCTCGCCGCGCTTGGACCCGTCTCGACGGCGACGGGCGAGATCACACTGCCGGGTCCGCCGATCCCGATCACCGTGATCGACGAGGCGCTCGCGCTCGGCGCGTCCGACGACGAGCCCACGACGACCGAGGAGGTGCGCTGATGGACGGCTTCCGCCTGCCCGTCGGAGAGTGGGTCGACGCCGCGCTCGACTGGGCCAAGGCCAACCTCGGGGCGCTGTTCGACGCCGTCGACACGACGTTCGAGTGGATGGTGGACTCGCTCACGGCGGTGCTGCTCGTCGTCCCACCGGTCGCACTGATCCTCGTGCTGGCGCTCATCGGTTGGGGGCTGCGGTCGTGGAAGCTCGCCGTCGGCACGGTCGTCACCTTCCTGCTCATCGTCGCGATGGACCAGTGGGAGACGTCGATGCAGACCCTCTCCCTCGTGCTCGTCGCGGCGCTGATCGCCGTCGTGATCGCGGTGCCCACCGGCATCCTCATGGCCAAGAGCGACCGCGCGAGCGCCGTGCTGCGCCCCGTGCTCGACTTCATGCAGACGATGCCCGCCTTCGTGTACCTGATCCCCGCGATCACGTTCTTCAGCATCGGGGTCGTGCCCGGCGTGGTCGCGACGATCATCTTCGCGCTGCCTCCCGGGGTGCGCTTCACCGAGCTCGGCATCCGCGGCGTCGACTCGGAGCGCGTCGAGGCGGGGCAGGCCTTCGGCGCGACGCCGGGGCAGATCCTGCGCGGCATCCAACTGCCGCTCGCGGCGCCGACCATCATGGCCGGGATCAACCAGGTCATCATGCTCTCGCTGTCGATGGCGGTCATCGCCGGCATCGCCGGCGCCGACGGTCTCGGCAAGGAGGTCGTCGCCGCCGTCTCCACGCTCAACGTGCCCCGCGGGGTCGAAGCGGGGTTGAGCGTGGTGATCCTCGCGATCTTCCTCGACCGCGTCACCTCCGCGCTCGGCACTCCTGCCGATCACCCGACTTCGCTGCGCGCGATGATCGCGGGCCGTCGCGCCCGCGCCGCAGCTTGAGCCTCCGCGCTCCCCAGACCCGCATTCCGGGAATCCCAACAAGAGAGGACACTCACATGACGAACCGACGCACGTTCGCACGCCGCGGCGCCGTGATCGGAGGTGCTCTGGGCCTCACGGTCGCCCTGGCCGGTTGCGCCGCCGGCGCCCCCGCCGACAACGACGGCGGGAACGGCGACGACAAGGGCACCATCACCCTCGGCTTCATCCCCAGCTGGACCGACGGTCTGAGCACCGCCTACCTGCTCGAGGACCAGCTCACCAAGCTCGGCTATACGGTCGAGATGGAGACGCTCACCGAGGCGGCGCCGCTGTACACCGGTCTCGCCAACGGCGACGTCGACATCTACCCGTCGGCCTGGCCCGAGGTCACGCACGCCGACTACATGACGGAGTACGGCGACGACATCGAAGACCTCGGCGCGTACTACGACAACGCGAAGCTCACCATCGCGGTGCCGTCGTACACCGACATCTCGTCGCTCGATGAGCTCGCCGGCAACGCCGACCGCTTCGGCGGTCGCATCATCGGCATCGAGCCGGGTGCGGGTCTCACCGGGATCACGCAGGACTCGATGATGCCCGCCTACGGGCTCGACGGCGAGTACGAGCTCGTCACCTCGTCGACCGCGGCGATGCTGACCGAGCTCGGCAACGCGATCGACGCCGGCGAGGACATCGTCGTCACCCTGTGGCGGCCGTTCTGGGCCAACTCGGCGTTCGACATCAAGGACCTCGAGGACCCGCAGGGTGCCATGGGTGACTCCGAGGCGCTCCACTTCCTCGGCACCGCCGGCTTCGCGGAGGAGTTCCCGGAGGCCGCGGAGCTGATCGCGAACATCAAGCTCGACGACGCGCAGTACGGCGCGCTCGAGGACCTCGTGGTCAACGAGTTCGGCGAGGGCAACGAGGCCGAGGCGATCGACGCCTGGCTCGAGGCGCACCCGGATGCTTTCGAGGGCATCCTGCTCGACTGAGCGCCACCACAGCACAAGGGCCGCCCGGAGGAATCCGGGCGGCCCTTGTGGCTTGCTCAGTCGCGCGTCAGGCGGCGATGGGTGGCGCGGTGCGGCGCGGCCGCCTCCGGTCCGAGACGCTCGATCTTGTTCGCCTCGTACGACTCGAAGTTGCCCTCGAACCAGTACCAGTTCGCCGGGTCCTCGTCGGTGCCCTCATAGGCGAGGATGTGCGTCGCGATCCGGTCGAGGAACCACCGGTCGTGGGTGATGACCACCGCGCAGCCGGGGAACTCGAGCAGGGCGTTCTCGAGGCTCGAGAGCGTCTCGATGTCGAGGTCGTTGGTGGGCTCGTCGAGGAGGAGCAGGTTGCCGCCCTCCTTGAGGGTGAGCGCGAGGTTGAGGCGGTTGCGCTCACCACCGGAGAGCACTCCGGCCTTCTTCTGCTGGTCGGGACCCTTGAAGCCGAACTTCGACACGTACGCGCGCGACGGGATCTCGACCTTGCCGACGGTGATGATGTCGAGCCCTTCTGAGACGACCTCCCACAGCGTCTTGTTCGGATCGATGTTGGCGCGGCTCTGGTCGACGTACGAGATCTTGACGGTGTCGCCGATCTTGAGCTCGCCGCCGTCGAGCGGCTCGAGGCCGACGATCGTCTTGAACAGCGTCGTCTTGCCGACACCATTGGGGCCGATGACGCCGACGATGCCGTTCGGCGGAAGCGTGAACGACAGTCCGTCGATGAGCTTGCCGCGCTTGTCGAAGCCCTTCTCGAGGTTCTTCGCCTCGATGACGACGTTGCCGAGCCGCGGTCCGGGCGGGATCGTGATCTCTTCGAAGTCGAGCTTCTTCGTGCGGTCGGCCTCGGCCGCCATTTCCTCGTAGCGAGCGAGGCGTGCCTTCGACTTGACCTGGCGACCCTTCGCGTTGGAGCGCACCCACTCGAGCTCCTCCTTGAGTCGCCTCGCGAGCTTGGCATCCTTCTTGCCCTGGATCTCGAGGCGCTCGCCCTTCTTCTCGAGGTAGGTCGAGTAGTTGCCCTCGTACGGGTAGAGGCGTCCGCGATCGACCTCGGCGATCCACTCCGCGACGTTGTCGAGGAAGTACCGGTCGTGGGTGATCGCGATCACGGCGCCCTTGTAGGAGCTGAGATGCTGCTCGAGCCAGAGCACGCTCTCGGCGTCGAGGTGGTTGGTCGGTTCGTCGAGCAGCAGGAGATCCGGCTTCTGCAGCAGGAGCTTCGCGAGCGCGACGCGCCGCTTCTCACCGCCCGAGAGCTGCGGGATGGCGGAGTCGCCCGGCGGGGTGCGGAGGGCATCCATCGCCTGCTCGAGCTGGGAGTCGAGGTCCCACGCGTCGGCGGCGTCGATCTCCTCCTGCAGCACGCCCATCTCGGCGAGCAGCGTGTCGAAGTCGGCGTCGGGTTCGGCCATCTGGGCCGAGATCTCGTTGAACCGGTCGAGCTTCGCCTTGATCGCGAGCCCTTCCTGGATGTTCTCGAGCACCGTCTTCGACTCGTCGAGCTCAGGCTCCTGCATGAGGATGCCGACGGTGTAGCCGCGCGTGAGCTTCGCCTCGCCGTTCGAGGGCTGGTCGAGTCCCGCCATGATCTTGTGGTTCGTCGACTTACCCGCGCCGTTGGGGCCGAGCATGCCGATCTTCGCGCCGGGGATGAACGCCATCGTGACGTCGTCCAGGATGAGCTTCTCGCCGACCGCTTTGCGGGCGCGCACCATCGAGTAGATGTATTCGGCCATGACTCCAGCTTAGGAGCGTGCGCGCGTCGTGCTCGACGGCGACGGATGCCGCGCGGAAGGGCTACCAGTCGATGAGGCGGGTCTGCCCGACGAGGCAGCGGCCGGTGGCGAGCAGCGGCGCGGTCGTCGACTGGTAGCCGACGTTGCCGTACTGGCCGATGAGGCATCCGCCGTTGAGGCGCACGGCGAACTGGATGTTGTCCGCCGTGCCGTTGATCGCGGTCACGTCGTTCGTGACCTCCATGTCGGTCTTCGCGAAGCCCGCGGCCACGAGGTTGTCGATGAACGCCCGGCCGTCGAGCGCGCCCCCTGCCGCGACGAGCTCGGCGTTGACCGCGTCGAAGTACTCGAGGTTGTCGCCGGCCGTGCCCTCGAGGTCGAGCTCGGGCTCGGTGGGCTCGACCGGCCCCGAGGTCGGCTCCGTCGTGGGCTCGGGAGTCGGCTCGGGAGCATCGACACAGCCCGCGAGCAGGAGAGCGGCGAGCGCCGCGATGACGCCGGCGCCGACGATCCGGTTGCGCATGCCAAGAACTCCCCGTCCGACCCGTCGGATCCGGGTCGGCACGAGTCTACGGGCGGCGCGACGTGCGCAGGGTCTGCCCAGGCCGCCGGACTAGCGTGGAGCGACGGCGCGAAGGGCGCCGACCGGACGAGGGCACCCAGTACCCGGACAGACACGACTGGCCCGAAGGGTTCGGTCATGTCCTGGATCATCCTCATCTTGTCCGGCGTGCTCGAGGCGGTGTGGGCCACCGCGCTCGGCAAGAGCGAGGGCTTCACGAAGCTGTGGCCGTCCGTCGTGTTCGGCGTCGGCCTCGTGCTCAGCATGGGCGGGCTGGCCTTCGCGATGCGCGACATCCCGACCGGCACGGCCTACGCGGTGTGGGTCGGGATCGGCGCCGCGCTCACCGTCGTGTACGCGATGTTCAGCGGTGCCGAGGCGGTGACCGTGGCGAAGGTGCTGCTCATCCTGGGGCTCGTCGCGTGCGTCGTCGGGCTCAAGGTCGTGAGCGACGTCGAGCACTGAGCCGCAGGTCAGCCTCGGAAGATCGAAGCGGAATCGGCCACGGTGCTGACGACCCTCGGGGTCGATCGATCCCGTTCGGTCAGAACGGCACGGGCAACTCGCTCGGGCGCTTCGCCCGCGCTTCGGCGAGGTCGTCGACCGAGGCGCCGACCTCGGGCTCCGGCGCGTCGGGGCCGTCGGGAACCGCCTCCGCGGCGGCCGCGCTCTCCGCGGTGTCGGGCGTCGAGGTGGCGGCGGGCGTGCGGGTGAACTCCGACGTACCGAAGGTGAGGTCGTGGCCGAGCGCGTCGGCGTCCACCTCGATCGACGTGCCCGACTTCTCGTCGGTCTGCCAGTCGCGGATGCGGAGCCGTCCGGTCACGATCACCCGCTGACCCTTGAGGATCGAGCCGATCGCGTGGGCGGCGAGGTTGCGGAAGGCGGTGACGGTGTACCAGTTGGTATCGGCGTCTTCCCACTTCTGCTCGACGCGGTTGAAGCGTCGCTGGGTCGAGGCGAGGCGGAACGAGGTGATCTGCAGGTTCTCGCTCGTGACGATGTGCTTCGGCGCCGTGGCGACGATGCCGGTCAGGGTGATGGTGTCGGACATCCGAGGTCTCCTTGTCGTGGGTGGACTCGGATGCCGGGCCGACCCGTGCCGTGAGGCGACGCCGGCATCCGAGAACCCCACTGTGACGACGGCGCGCACGCACGACGACGCCCGGCTCACGATCTGCGGATCGTGGCCGGGCGTCGGCGTATGGGGAGGACGGCGGCGTCCTCCGGGGATCAGTGCTCGCGGATCAGTGTTCGCGGAACTCGGGCCGGTCGCTGCCGGCCGGGAGTGTCGCGATGAGGGCGCTCTTCGCGACCTCGAGCGACGGGTACTCGCGCTCCTCTGAACTGTCGAGCAGGCGAACGAGGAATCCTGAGTCGGTGCGGTGGATGGAGCCCAGGGCTCCCGCGGGCCCGAAGGCCACCCAGCGCTGCCCCGACATGGTCGTGTTCTCGGACATGACCCCGACGCTAGCTCTGCAGACGGGCTCGCGGTGCGGGTTGACAGGAGGCACTCAGGAGCGCTCGCGCGGATCGCGGACGGCGGACGTTCGCTCCTGCGAACATCCGAGAGACCGTCGCATTGCGGCAGGCGACCGCATGCGTCAGGTTGGCTGAGGAAAGGTGCCTGACGGTTCGGGGGAACCGTCGGACCTCGCTCCCAGCGCGAGGCCCAGCGCCACGGTCGGCTCCGCGAACAGGATGTGAACGGGGCCGACCTCTCTTCGGGGGTCGCAGGACACAGACTCGACGAGGAGTGGAGAATGCTCGCATGAGCACCCCGGTGCACGCTCGCGCCGCGTGGGCGTCGCTCTCTCGAAGCCTCACCGGACCGACGTCGATCAACCTGGCCGGCTGGCTCGGCACCCTCGTTCCCGCGACCGTGCTGGTGATCGTGCAGGAAGCGACCACGCCGTTCGCGTCGTTCCTGTTCGTGCTGGCCTCCGCGCTCGTGCAACAGGCGCTCGACGGCCTCCTCGCTGTGGCCGCCCTCGCAACCCAACGCATGTTTCCCCGCACGAATCGCCTGCTCATCCGCTTCCTGCTGTGGACGGGGATCGGCGTCGGCCGGGGGCTGATCGGAGGAGCATGGGCGGCGGCGTTCGCCGACGTGTCGCCGGACTTCGGGTACCGGATCGCATTCTGGCTGCTCGTCACCTGGGCGTGGATGCCCACGCTCGGCTACACGCTCGCACAGCTCGACGTCCGCCGTGAGCTGCTCGGACGACGCGACGCCGAGCAGCGCGCCCTCATCGAAGCGGAAGCGCGCGACGACGCACGGCAGGGGGGCCTGCGAGCTCAGCTGCTCGACGCCTTGCGCGCCGGGGTCGCACCCGCGGTGGAGGAGGTACGGGTGCGGCTGCTGCGGCTGGGCTCGAGTCTCGACGCCGCGGCCACGCGAGAGATCGGCGCCCGGATCACGGGGATCGTCGAGGAGACGGCGCGCATCGTCCACGGTCCACGACGGCACGGGTCGGGCAGCGTCACCGAGCCCCAGCCGCGCGTCTCGCTGTGGGCGGCGATCGCCGTGAGCCAGCAGCGACCGTTCCGGGTGGCGGGAGTCATGACCGTCGGGATGGCGACCCTCCTGCTTCCCAGCGCTCTGCACGTCGGGGGTCCGGTCGCCGCGATCCCGGTCGCCGCGGGGATCGCGGCCAGCGTCGCCGTGGTGTCGGTCGGCTCGCTCGTCGAGCAGCGCGTGACCCTGCGGTCGCTGACGAGCCAACTCCTCGCCTTCGTGCTCCGGGTGACCTCCGCGGGCGCCCTGGGCGCGGTGACGACGCTCGTCCTCGGCGACCTGGTCGACGCCGAGGTCGCCATCGCCGCTGCGCTGTTCCCCGTCGTCGCGGGCCTCGCCGCCGCGATCGTCCCGACGATCATCGGCCTCCGCCGCGCCAACGAGGCCGTGCGGGTGCAGATCACCCGCCTCCGAACCGAACGCCGCCACCTGGAGGCGCGCGGCGAGACCGACGAGCAGCGCGTGCGGTCGCACGTCGCGCAACTGCTGCACGGTCCGATCCAGGGCCGCCTCAGCGCGTGCGCCATGGCGCTCAGCTTCCACGCCGCGGCGGAGCCTCGGCCCGATGCCGAACGCACCGCCTTCATCACGGCCTCGGTGCTCGACCACCTCGAGGCCGTCGCGCGCGACCTGGAAGCGCTCGCCGTGAGCGGCGACCTGCGAGAGGCCCGCCCCGGAGAGGGGGGTGGCGCACCCGAGGGTCGCGGCTAGACTCACGCGCATGGTCGAGCGGCCTGGCCCGAATCGAATCGCTCTCGTCACCGACGACGATGGTCTCGTTCGTCGCGTCGTCGGAATGGCGCTCGAATCCGACGGTTGGACGGTCGTCGAGGCCGCAGATGCCGAAGCCGAGCGGGACGCGCTCGCCCGGATGTCCGTCGAACTCTGCGTGATGGATCGCCACCTCCCCGGGCAGGCTCTCGAGGCGCGGCTCGCCGACGTCGCACTCCTGCGTCCGAGGGCGGCGGTCGTCGTGTTGAGCGGTGACCCCGAGACGGTCGTCTCCGGGGCGGTCCAGCTCGTCAAGCCGGTCGAACTCGAGGCGTTTCAGCGAGGCGTGGAGCGCGCCGTGGGCATAGCCCGTACGAGCGCATGATCGAGCCCGCTCGCCTCGACGCGGTCGCTGCGAGCGGGCTGTTCTCCGCGAACAGCGATGCGATCTACCAACTCGACCTCGCGGGCCGGTTCACGACCGCGAACGAGTCGCTCTGCGCCCTCACCGGGTACGACCTGGCGGAGTTGACGACCCTCGGGTTCCGCGACGTCATCGACCCGAGCGACCTCCGGCGGGTCGAGGAGCACTTCGACGCGGTCCTGCGCGGGGAACGGCGTCGTTACCAGACCCGGGTCGTCGCCAAGGACGGTCGCACCTTCTCCGCCGACGTCACCAAGTTCCCCGTTCGAGACGCCTCGGGCGCCGTGACCACGATCCTCGGAGTCGCGCGCGACCTCGGACCGCTCCGGGATGCGCTGGCCGAAAGCGATCGCGTGACGACGCTGCTGCGCATCGCGAGCCGCCTCAGTCGCCTCGCGGGGTGGTCGCTCGAGGTGGACGGTGCGCAGTTCTCCTGGTCGCCCGAGTTGTACGGCCTCCTCGACGCGACCCCGGCCGACGGGTCTCCGGAAGAGCTCAGCCGCCGACTCGTCGACCCCACCGACCTCGCGCGCCTCGAGGCCGCGATCGAGGCGTCCACGCGATCGGGCCACCCTGTCGAGCTGCTCCTCTCGGCTCGAACCCTTGCCGCTCGCGACGTGGTGATCCAGGTCATCGGCGAGGCCGTGCGCGACGAGCACGGCGCGGTGGTGCGCATCCACGGCGGCTTCATCGACATCAGCAGCGCCGTCGCCGAGCAGGAGGAACGACTGCGGGCCGAGAAGAGGTTGCGCTCGACCCTCGACCAGATGCCCGACGGCATCGTCTTCCTCGACCGCGAGTGGCGACTCACGTTCCTCAATAGAGCAGCCACCGCCACGTCGGGTGTCAAGGCGTCCGAGGCGGAGGCGCGCACGGTCTGGGAGCTCTTTCCCGAGATCACGGACAACGAGGTCGGGGAGCTGTACCGCGCCGTCATGGCCGACGGCGAGCCCGGAACCGTTCGCACCTACTCCGAGCGATTCGGGATCTGGCTGGAGATCTCGGTCGCGCCGACCGACGACGGCATCGCCGCGGTGCTCCGGGACGTGACGGGTGACCAGCAGCGGCGCGACCGTATCGCCGAGTACACGCGTGAGCTCGAATGGCAGGCCGGGCTCATCGAAGCGACGAGCGACGCGATGATCGTCTGCTCCGCAGACGGCACGGTCGAGTCCTGGAACACCGGCGCGGAGCAGCTCTACGGCTGGTCCCGGAGCGAGGCAATCGGTCACTCCCTACTCGAACTCGTCGGCGACGAAGTCCCCGACTCGCTGCGCCGCTCGATGCGAACCCGGGGCCGCTGGTCAGGTGAGCTGGCGACCCGTCATCGCGACGGACGCGCCCTCGTCGTCGAGTCGAGACTCCAGACCCTGCGGGGCGATGCGGAGGCCATCCGTGTCATCCGTGTCGACCTGGACATCACCGCGCAGTTCGCGGCCCGCCAAGCGGCGCGCGTTCTCGAGCTGCGGCTGCAGACCACGCTCAACCAGATCCGCGACGGTGTCGTCTTCTTCGACCACGACTGGCGCATCACCTTCGTCAACGACGCCGGCGAGCGCTTCATGCAGAAGCCGCGCACGGAGACACTCGGCGAGGTGCTGTGGGAGCTGTACCCAGGTCTCGACGAGACCGATTTCGGTGGGGCCTACCGGCGCGCCATGGACGCGCGCGTGGTGTCGAACGCCCACGACTTCTACCCGGAGCTCGGGACCTGGTTCGACATCACCGCCTACCCGACCGACGAGGGCGTGATGGTCTACTTCCAGGACGTCAGCGAGCGCGAGAGCGCACGAGCCGAGCTCGAGGAGCAGAACCGCCGCCTCGGCTTGCAGCGCCGTCTGCTCGACGCGGCGCGTGACGCCATGCTCGTGCGCGACCTCGACCACGTCATCAGCTATTGGAACCGCGCCGCCGAGGACCTGTACGGCTGGACCGCGGACGAGGTCATCGGACGATCGGTGGTCGACACGGTCTACTCCGACCGCGCCCCGTACGAGGCCGCCCACGCCCACGTGCTGCGCGACGGATACTGGACAGGCGAGCTGCGGCAAGTGCGGCGCGATGGGACGCCTCTGATCGTGGAGTGCCGGTGGCAGCTCATCGTCGACGATCACGGCGTGCCTACCGGGGTGTTCGCGGTCAACGCCGATGTGACGGAGACCCGCCGCCAACAGGAGCAGAGCGTCCGGGCGCAGCGGATGGAGAGCCTCGGCACCCTCGCGGGCGGCATCGCCCACGACCTCAACAACGTGCTGACCCCCATCCTCATGTCGGTGCAGCTTCTGCGCACCGGCGAGACCGACCCCGCACGGCTCTCGCTGCTCGACACGATGAATGCCGCGGTCAAACGGGGCGCGGACATGATCAGGCAGGTGCTCTCGTTCGCTCGCGGCATCGACGGCGAACGTGCTGTTCTGCACGTCGAGGACCTCGTCGACGACCTCGTCGCGTTCTGCCGCGACACTCTGCCGAAGTCCGTCGTCGCCGACGCGAAGGTGGACGGCGAGCTCTGGCCGATCGTCGGCGACCACACCCAGCTGTTGCAGGTGCTCATGAACTTCGTCACCAACGCGCGCGACGCGATGCCCGACGGCGGCACCATCTCCATCCGTGCGCGCAACATGCACCTGGCCGAGGAATACCGCGCGGTCACGAGCCTCGCGCCGCCGGGACGGTACGTCACCATCGACGTCGAGGACCACGGCACGGGGATGGATTCCAACACCATGTCGAAACTGTTCGAGCCCTTCTTCACCACGAAGCCTCAGGGCGAGGGCACCGGACTCGGCCTGCCGACGTCGATGGCGATCGCGCGCAGCCACGGCGGCTACATCCAGGTGTACAGCGAGCCCGACAAGGGTTCGCGATTCCAACTGCACGTCCCCGCATCCGACATCGCCCCCTCGGCCCCTGCGCCCGAGGAGTCGGCCGGCCAGGTGCCGCGCGGCGTCGGCGAGCGCATCCTCGTCGTCGACGATGAGGCGGCGATCCGACAGATCGTGCGGCAGACGCTCGTCGCGTACGGCTACGTGACAGTCGAAGCGAGCAACGGCCGGGAGGCCATCGATCTCATCGAGTCGGGCGGCGAACCCATCGACCTCGTCCTCACCGACATGATGATGCCGGTCATGGACGGTGCTGCCACCGCGAAGTACCTGGTCGAGCATCATCCGGACATCCGAGTGGTCGCCGCGAGCGGTCTCAATGCGAACGGTGGCGTCGTACGGACGCGCGAACTCGGGGTCGCTCACTTCATCGCGAAACCATTCACGACCGATGCCCTCCTCCGCACACTCCGGGAGGCATTGGATGACCACTGAGCAGCCCGGGGCGGGCCTGACCGTGGTCGTCGCCGAGGACGACTCGTTCACCCGCTCCCTCGTCGGCGACGGCCTGCGCGCCGAGGGATTCGAGGTGCGCACAGCTGCCGAGCCTGACGCGGCGTGGGACCTGCTGGCCGCTGCCGACGTGCACGCCCTGATCAGCGACCTCGACTTCGGCGACGGCGTCTCGGGCGCCCCGCTGCTCCGACGGGTGGCCGCGGAGCAGCCGTGGATCGCGCTCGTCGTGCTCACCTCGCACATCTCGCCCGAGCTCGCCGTCAGCGACGCCGACGCTCTGCCCGACGACCTCGTCTACCTCGTCAAGTCGCGGCTGCGCCACGTGGGTGACATCACCTCCGCCGTGCACGAGGCTCTCACCGGTCGCCGCGCGGGGGACGAGGGCACGTCGCCCACCACCGGCCCCGACACCGTCGCCATCACGCCCGCCCAGGCGGAGATGCTGCGGATGCTCGCCGGAGGCATGACGACCCGCGCGATCGCGGAGCACCGCGGCACGTCGGTGCGCGCCGCCGAGACGATGATCGCGCGGCTCTATGCGGCGCTCGGCCTGCACGACGACACCTCCAACCCGCGGGTCGCGGCGCTGCGGCTCTGGCAGCAGGGCCGGGTGCGCGTGCGCTGAGACTCGCGTTCGCTCTACCGAACATCGCGGGGCTGCCTCGATTGCGGCGCGGAGCGCGGCGGAGGATGCTGAATCCAGGCGAAATGCGTCGGCGATTCGGGGGACTCGCCGGATCCGAACCGAGGGGATGACGGATCCAGCGCATGGGCCCGACCGCAGTCGGGGGACCGTGGTCGGGCCCACGCCGGGCCGCCGCAACGGCCCGATTCTCGAGGCGACAGGGCCCCGAGCGGAGGAGGACGGCATGCGATCAGGAATCGACCTCACCGGCATCCGCGTGCTGGTCGTCGACGACGACGACGACGTGGTCGCCATCTGCCGACTCGCGCTCGGCACCCGGGGCGCCGACACGGTCGGTGCCTGCGACGCCGAGGAGGCTCGCGGTCGGCTCGACACCACCGACATCGACGTGGTCGTCACCGACCTCGTCATGCCCGGCGTGACGGGCCGACGCTTCCTCGACTGGATCGCGCAGACGCATCCCGCCACGCCCGTCGTCGTCATGTCGGGGGTCCCCGATCAGGTGCAGGCCGCCGCGTCACGCCCGAACGTGCGGGCCGTTCTCGACAAGCCCTTCGACGCCTCGGCTCTCCTCGAGGCAGTCTCCACGGCCAGCGCCGCGACCGTCCCCTGAGCCCTACAACGCGAGCACGTACTCCGCGTACGACTTGCGCACCTTGTTGACCTTCGGCAGGGCGACGGCGAGGCAGTAGCCCTGGGTGGGGTTCTTGGCGAAGAAGTCCTGGTGGTACTCCTCGGCGTCGTGCCAGTCTCCGAGGGGCTCGAGGGTCGTGACGATCCCGCCGTCCCAGTATTCGGCGGCGCGCTCGAGCGACGCCTCGTAGCGGGCCTTCTCCTCGTCGGAGGTGTAGAACATCGCCGAACGGTACTGCGTGCCGACGTCGTTGCCCTGCCGATTGAGCTGGCGCGGGTCGTGGAGGGTGAAGAACACGTCGAGGATGACGGACTCGGGGATGACGGTCTCGTCGAAGACGACCTTGACCGCCTCGGCGTGGCCCGTGCGGCCGGTACAGACCGCCTCGTACGACGGGTTCGCCGTCTCGCCCCCGGTGTAACCCGAGACGACGTCGTGCACGCCCTTGAGGGTGCGGTAGACGGCGTCGAGACACCAGAAGCAGCCGCCGGCGAGAACGAAAGTGCGCATGGGGAGGACCCTACTTTCTGCGGCTCGGAGTTCGGAGTGAACTGCGCCGCCGCACGGGATGCAACCCACGAGACGTCGGGAAAGTTCCTAGGCTGAGCGGGTGCCCTCCCCCCTCATCCAGCCGTACTCCGCCGCCGCCGACCGCTACGAGCGGATGAGCTATGCCCGCACCGGGCGATCGGGGCTGCTGCTCCCCGAGATCTCGCTCGGCCTCTGGAACAACTTCGGCGACGACAGGCCGCTCAGCACGCAGCGCGCCATCCTGCGCCACGCGTTCGACCTCGGGGTCACGCACTTCGACATCGCCAACAACTACGGTCCGCCCGCGGGCAGTGCCGAGAAGAACTTCGGCCGCATCTTCGCCGAAGACTTCCGACCCCACCGCGACGAACTCATCGTCTCGAGCAAGGCCGGCTACGACATGTTCGGCGGCCCGTACGGCGAGTGGGGATCACGCAAGCACCTCCTCGCGTCGCTCGACGCCTCGCTCGCCCGCACCGGACTCGACTACTTCGACATCTTCTACTCGCACCGCCCCGACCCCGAGACGCCGATCGAGGAGACGATGGGCGCGCTCGCCCACGCGGTGCGCAGCGGCAAGGCGCTCTACGCGGGCGTCTCGAACTACTCCCCCGAGCAGACCCGCGCCGCCGCAGCCGCCCTCGCCGCGGAGGGGGTGCCGCTGCTCATCCACCAGCCGCGGTACAACATGTTCGACCGGCACATCGAGCACGGCCTGTTCCCGGTGCTCGACGAGGTGGGCGCGGGCAGCATCGTGTTCTCCCCGCTCGCTCAGGGCATGCTGACCGACCGCTACCTCGACGGCATCCCGTCGGATTCGCGCGCCGCCGAAGGTCGCTGGATCAGCGAGAAGAACATCTCCGACGACTATCTCCGGCACGCCCGGGCCCTCGAGGCGATCGCGAAGGAGCGCGGGCAGTCGCTCGCGCAGCTCGCCCTCACCTGGGTGCTGCGGCACGCGCAGGTGACGAGTGCGCTCATCGGGGCGTCGAGCGTCGCGCAACTCGAGGCGAGCCTCGGCGCGCTCGAGGCGCCCGCACTCACCGCCGACGAGCTCGCGGCGATCGAGCCGCACGCCGTCGACGGCCTCGGTCGCTGACCCGCGCGTGGGCTATCTCTACGCGCTGATCGGCGCGCTGCTCTTCGGCGCCAATGGGAGCCTCATGAAGCTCCTCATCGAAGGCGGGCTGACGGCGACGCAGCTCACGCAGTTCCGCACGCTCGGAGCCGCCGTGATCGCGGGCGTCATCCTGCTGCTCACCGACCGGAAGGCGTTCCTCCTCTCGCCCCGGATGCTCGCCGTGATGGCCGTGCTCGGCATCGCCGGCGTCGCCGTGCTGCAGGCGGGCTACGCCGCCGCGATCGCGCTGCTACCGGTCGGGATCGCACTCCTGCTCGAGTACCTGGCCGTGCTGTTCGTCGCCCTCGTCGCGTTCTTCGTGTTCCGGGAGCGCGTCAAGCCACGGCTGTGGGTCGCCATCGGGCTCGTCCTGCTCGGGCTCGTCGCGGTCGCGCGACCCTGGGAGGCACGGCTCGATCCGTTCGGCGTCGTCATGGCGCTCATCGCCGCGGTGAGCCTGACCATCTACTTCGTCGTCGGCGAGCGCCAGGTGGCCCGCACGTCGCCGCTCGCGGTCGCGTTCTGGACGACGCTCTTCGCCGCAGCGTTCTGGGCGTTCTTCAGCGGCTGGTGGGAGCTCGACACCGCGACCTTCGCCGCGCCGGTCGAGCTCGGCGGACAGTGGGGCGAGTGGATGCTGCCGCTCGCGATCCCGCTCGTCGCCACGGTCGTCGTCGGGTCGTTCCTTCCGTTCTGGTTGTCCTTCACGGCGCTCAAGCACCTCACCGCGACGGCGGCGGGCGTCGTCGACTCGTCGGAGGTCGTGTTCGCCTTCGCGGTCGCCTGGGTGTGGCTCGGCGAATCGCTCGACACGTTCGGACTGGTGGGCGCCGCGGTCGTCCTCGCGGGGATCCTGCTCGCGCAGACCGCTCGCGCGACGAAGACCGTGGTCGATGCGGAGCTCGTTCTCCCGGCCGTGCCGAGTGTCGGTGGTCGAACGTAGCTTCGAGATGTGAACCTCCCCGCGACTGCTCTCGATGTGCGCACGCCGGGCGTGCGCGTCGTGCCGCTCGCCAGCGGCAAGTGGCGCGTCGTCGGGCTGACCGGCGCGCTCCTCGGGCACCTCGAGACCGACGCGGACGGCGAGTTCCGGGCGATGCGGTTCAGTGTGCGCGAGCGCGGGTTCCGCACGCTGGGTCGGTTCCGCACGGCGACGGATGCCGCCGACGCGCTGCGTTTCGGGTGAGCATTCCCCTCACCCGGGGTTAGGGTCCGGGCATGAACTGGTGGAACGACCTGGTCGACTGGATCACCTCCGACGACGGCTGGCGCCTCCTGTCGGGAGCGATCATCCCGTTCGTCGCGATCGTGCTGGCCGGCATCATCGCCGCCGCCATCGGACGCTCCGGCATCAAACGCCTCGTCGCTCAGCGCGACTTCGAGACGCGCGTCGCGGCGGTCGCCGCCCTTGTGAGCGCGGGTCAGAACGCCGCCCGCTGGCACAGCCAGGGGCCGGAGGCGCGCGAGCACGCGCAACAGGTCGCGACGGAGGCGCACGTCGCGGCGCGGCTCCTCCCCGTTCCGGGCGCCGACCTCGCCGCCGACTGGGCGGCGCATCAACTCGAGGCGATGCGCGTCAACTCGGTCAACTTCGGGCTGACCTCGGATGCCACCCTCGGCGAATACCAGAACCGTCTCGTCGAGTGGGTACGGCATCCGCGTCGGGCGAAGCAGCTCTTCGGCTCCGACCTCGACCGCTGGGACTACGAGAACGTCCCCGTGGAGGAGCTGCAGAAGCCCGCCCCGACGACCTAACGGTCGATCGAGACGATCTCCGCGCTCCACGGGCAGAAGTCGGGCGAGGTGACGGTCTCGTCCTCGACGTAGGACGGGAGGCCGTCGCACACCTCGATCGTGATCTCGGCGAACTCGAGCGTCGCGGGGTCGATGTGCCACGACCACGGGGCGTTGGGCCCGGGATCGTCACGCACGACGCGGCCGAGCGGGATCGACGCGACCTCCTCACCTGCGAGCAGGGCCTCGGCGTGGGCGACGAGCTCGGGCGTCGCGAGCTCGATCTTGTACTGCTCGCCGACGACGTCGAACGTCGCGACCGGATTCCCCTGGGGCCCGCACCCGGCGAGGGCGAGCGAGGCGACGACGGCGACGAGCGCGGCCCGGGCGACGGTCCTCGTGTTCACGTCCCCCTGGAGAGATTCGAACTCCCGACCAGCCGGGTAGAAACCGGATGCTCTATCCACTGAGCTACAGGGGGCCGCCGCCAGTCTAGGGAGCCCCGCGCCGGTGAACGAGTGCGGGCGTCCGGTGAACTCTCCGTGACGTCTCGGCGCTGGGGCTCGCGACACGCACCACGGCATCCCGAGCCCCTCCACACTGGTGCCGTGACGGACGCTACGACCCCGCGCTGGACACGTTTCGCCGCCCTCGGAGACTCGATCACCGAAGGATGGTGCGATCCCGTCCTCGGCGACGGGGAGCCGTGGTTCGGCTGGGCCGACCGGCTCGCGCTCGAGCTCGATCGCCGGCAACGGGCGGCGGGCGGCCCGCGGCTCGAGTTCGCCAACCTCGCCGTACGCGGCCGTCGGGTGCGCCACGTCGTCGCCGACCAGATCCCCGCCGCGATCGCGATGCGGGCCGACCTCGTCTCGGTGCTCGTCGGCGGCAACGACCTGTCGGCGCTGCGCCCCGATCCGGATGCCCTCGCCGCCGAGCTCGACACCGGTGTCGCGCAACTCGCCGCGTGTGGGGCGACCGTGCTGCTCGCCACGGCCTACGACCCCGGATTCTCCCCCTACCTGCGCATGCTCCGCGGTCGCGCGGCCGCCTTCAGCGCGCACATGTACGCGATCGCCGCGCGGCACGGCTGCCTCGTGCTCGACCTCTGGACGATCCCGGGGCTCGCCGACCGCGGGATGTGGTCGGAGGACCGGCTGCATCCCTCCACCCGCGGCCACCTCGCCCTGCTCGACGCGGCCTGCCGAGCGCTCGACATCCCCGCCCCTCCGTCGCACACCGAGCCTCCGCCGAGCCCGCGCCTGCCGACGGCGGTGTGGTTCCGACGCCACGCGCTGCCGTGGCTCGTGCGCCGGGTGCGCCAGGTGTCGAGTGGGGACGGCCGAGGCCCGAAGCAGCCTCATCCGGCTCCGGTCACCGCTCTCTCGCCGGTCGGGCAGCCTGCGCCGGACAGAGTGGGCGCCCCGAACTAGACTCGCGGGGTGGCAGCGAACACCGACCGTCTCGTCTGGATCGACTGCGAGATGACCGGCCTCGACCTCGCGGTCGACGAGCTCGTCGAGGTGGCGGTGATCATCACCGGCTACGACCTCGTGCCGGTCGACCCCGGACTCCAGATCGTCATCAAGGCCGATCAACCCGTGCTCGACCAGATGAACGACATCGTCCGCACGATGCACACGACGAGCGGGCTGCTCGACGAGATCCCGAACGGCGTCAGTCTCGCCGACGCGGAGTACCAGATCAACGAGTACATCCTGCGCTTCGTACCCGAGCCGCAGACCGCGCCGCTCGCCGGTAACACGATCGGCACCGACCGCGCGTTCCTCGCGAAGTACATGCCGCGCGTCGACGCGCACCTGCACTACCGCAGCGTCGATGTCTCGAGCATCAAGGAGCTCGCCCGCCGCTGGTTCCCGCGCGTGTACTTCCAGGCGCCGGCGAAGAACGGCGGGCACCGGGCACTCGCCGACATCCTCGAGTCGATCCGCGAGCTCGACTACTACCGGCGCGCTCTCTTCATCGCCGAGCCCGGTCCGAGTTCCGAGCAGGCGCAGTCGGCCGCCACCGCCACGGTGGAGGCATGGCGCTCCTGGGTGCCGTAAGATCATCGGGTCGCATATGCGACGCATGGCGGTCGTAGCTCAGTTGGTAGAGCGCTGGCTTGTGGTGCCGGATGTCGCGGGTTCAAGTCCCGTCGGTCGCCCCATGTTGTCGGAGTCGGCAGCTCCCGTGCTCAGCACGGGGGCTCCGACACCCGATGTCGTCGAGCAGACGGGCACCGTCGTCTCACCCGACATCCCCTGGGTCACGATCGTCTGGAACGATCCGGTGAACCTCATGTCGTACGTCTCGCACGTCTTCCGCACCTACTTCGGCTTCGCGAAACCCGAGGCCGAGCGACTCATGATGCTCGTGCACGAGGAGGGTCGCGCCGTCGTCGCGACCGGCCCACGCGAGGAGATGGAACGCCACACCGAGGCGATGCACGAGTACGGCCTGTGGGCGACGGTCTCGAAGGCGAGCGACGGATGAGGGTCTCGCGCCGCGACACGATGATCGTGCTCGAGTTCGCCGACGGCGAGGCGGGTGTGCTGCGCTCACTCGTCGACCAGTACCTCGAGGTCGTCAGCGGCACGCCGGGCGACGACCCCGCGCACGTGCGGCTCTTCCCCGCCGCCTACCGCGACGACGAGGCGGCGTCCGACGAGTTCAGCCGCTACACGCGGGCAGGGCTGGTCGACCGCAAGGCTGCGAACGCCGCCCAGGTGTCTCTCGCGCTCGACGAAGAGACCGTGCGGCTCCCACCGTCGGACGCCGAGCGCTGGTTGCCGCTCCTCACCGACCTGCGTCTCGTCATCGCGGACCGCCTCGGCATCCGGTCGGACGACGACGAGATCCCCGACACCCCCGCCGGCGAGGTGTACACGTGGCTCGGGCACCTGCAGGAGTCGCTCGTCGTGCTGTTGGAGGACCCGTGACCCTGTCGCTCACCGCGGAGGAGTTCGAGAAGCTCGTGATCGAGGAGCTCGACGAGCTGCCCGACGAGATGGTCGACGGGCTCGAGAACGTCGTCTTCGTCACCGAAGACCGCCCGGCCGACGGGTCGATGGACCTCTTCGGACTCTACGAAGGCGTCGCGCTGACCGAGCGCGACCGCTACGGGTTCGGCGAGCTGCCCGATCGCATCGTGCTCTACCGCGAGCCGCTGCTCGAAGCCTGTGCCGACCTCGACGAGCTGCGCGACGAGGTGCACATCACGCTCGTGCATGAGATCGCCCACTTCTACGGCATCGACGACGAGCAGCTGCACGAGCTCGGCTGGGGCTGAGCTCGAGACGTGTCAACCTATCCCCCGGGGTGACGCGTCGATACGGTGAAGCATCGATCGGGAGGAACCCCATGCAGCGTCGACTCGTCATCACCACCGGGCTCGCAGCCGCGACCTTGCTCACGCTCCTCGGATGCTCGGCCGGCACAGGAGGGACGGGTGGCACCGGGACCGGCGACGACACGGGCGACGGCTCGACCGGAGGTGAGCTCGCCGGTGGCGGGGCGACGGCCGAGTGCATGATCGGCGACTGGGATCTCGACGAGCTCGCGGTCGCCCGGGCGCTCGGCGAGCAGATGGAGTCCTCCGGCGCGGAGGTCATCGCGACCGACGCCTCGGGTGCGGTCGGACTCACCGTCACGCCCGACCGGATGGCGTGGACCTCGGATGTCACCTACTCGGTGACGATCCAGGCCGATGAGGAGCTGGTGCTGCAGACCCTCCAGCTGCAGTCGGGGTTCGCGTCGGGAGGTTGGACGCTCGAGTCCGACGACTGGGCGACGTTCTCCGGCTGGGAGTCCGACATCGTCGTCACCACCACGAGCGTCATCAACGGAGTCGAGTCGCCACCCTCGAGCGCCGACATCCCGGAGAGCAGCGACGGTGTGCCCCTCCTCGTGACGTGCGACGGAGCGCTCATGTCGACGCAGCCCGAAGGCAGCCCGATCATGAGCGTCTGGACGCGCCAGTAACCCCTGGGCTAGGCGGTCGCCGACGCGTCGGCGCGGAACGCGACCTGGCCCGTACGGCCGTCCATGAGGGCGTCGGCGAGCGCATCGGGCCGCTCGCGCAGGAAGAAGTGCTGCTCCTGCGCGGCCCAGCGGTCCCAGTGGTCGAGGTACCCGTCGCCGTCGCGCGCGAGGGCGCGACGCTTGCGCTCCGCCTGATCGAGTCGGATCCAGATGCCGAACGTCGCGAGAGCACGGTTGGCGCGGCTCATCGCGCCCGACCCTTCGACGACGATGTGACGTACGGGGTCGAGTTCGACCCGCTCGGCGGCGGCCATCCGCTCCCAGTCCCAGCGCGTGTACCCGGGCGCGGTGGCATCCAACACGCCCTTCACCATCGCGCTGCCGACCTCGAGCCCACCCCAGCCGGGGTAGAACAGGTCGAGCGGCACGTGCTGGGCGTCGAGCGCCTCGGCGAGCTGGGTCGCGAGGGTCGTCTTGCCCGACCCGGAGTGCCCGTCGATGAGCACGACGAGTCGCGTGATGCCGCGGTCGGCGGCGACGGCACGGATGCGGGTCGCCAGAACCTCGCTCGTGCGCGGAGGTGCCCCGGCCGTCATGGGTTTCACAGTATCCGCCGGGTGCTCGCGTACCCCAGACCCGCGATCGGGTGTCGCGATCACCGATCGACGAGCCGACCGTGTTCGAGCACGCCGATGCGGTCGGCGATGACGCGCGCCTCGTCGTGGTCGTGGGTGACGAGGATCGCCGTCGTTCCGGCGGCGCGCAGGATGTCGTGCAGCTCCCCCGCGAGGCGCTCGCGCAGTTCGCGGTCGAGCGACGAGAGCGGCTCGTCGAGCAGCAGGAGTCGCGGCGAGGCGGCGAGCGACCGGGCGAGGGCGACGCGCTGCTGCTCCCCGCCGGAGAGCTCGGTCACGCGACGCATCTCGAAGCCGGCGAGCCCGACGAGCTCGAGCAGCTCCCCGACCCTCTCCCCCTTCGGTGGTCGAGTAGCGGTGCTCTCCCCCTTCGGTGGTCGAGTAGCGGTGCTCTCCCCCTTCGGTGGTCGAGTAGCGGTGCTCTCCCCCTTCGGTGGTCGAGTAGCGGCGGAGCCGCGTGTCGAGACCCCCGTTCCCGAGACCCGCAACCCGTAGCCGACATTCCCCGCGACGTCGAGATGCGGGAACAGCTGCCCGTCCTGGAACATCAGCCCGAACCCGCGCCGATGCGGCGGCACCCGCACGACCGACTCGCCATCCCAGAGGATGTCGCCCGTGCACGGCTCGAGTCCCGCGATAGCCCGCAGCAGCGTCGACTTGCCGCTTCCCGATGCACCGAGCAGGGCGTACACCTCACCCGTCGCGACGCTCAGGCTGACGTCATCCACCGCCGTCGTCGCCCCGAAGCGCACCGTGGCGTTCCGTGTCTCGAGTCCCATCAGAATGCTCCCGCCGTCGTCACCCGCAGTCGCTCGACGAGTGCCACGACCGCGACGCACACCGCCGCGAGCACGACCGACGCCGCCGTCGCCATCCCGGCATTGTCGCCCCCGGGCAGCCCGATCAGGCGGTAGATGACGACCGGGAGCGTCGCCGCGTCGGGCCGCGACAGGAACGTCGTCGCGCCGAACTCGCCGAGCGCGACGGTGAACGCGAGTCCCGTCGCCGCGAGGGTCGCGCGCGCGGCGACGCCGAGGTCGATCGTGAGCAGCACGCGCGCCGGCGAGGCCCCGAGCATCGCGGCGGCCTCGCGCATCCGACCCCCGATGCTGCGCAGCACCGGCAGCAGGGTGCGCACGACGAGCGGCACGGCGACGAGCGCCTGCGCGATCGGCACGAGCACGGGGCTCGTGCGCAGGTCGAGCGGCGGGGTGTTGAGGGTGATGAGGAACCCGAAGCCGACGGTGACCGCCGACACCCCGAGCGGCAGCATGAGGGCGCCGTCGAGCAGCTCGAGTCCGCGGCGGGCGCCCGGGGAACGCGGGCTGCGCGAGAGCAGGAGGGATGCCGTCAACCCGACGAGCATCGCGAGGCCCGTCGCGGCGGCGGCGAACCCGAGGGAGTTGCCGAGCGCTTCCCACGGGGTCACGGCGAGGGCGTTGCGGCTGCCGGTGCTCGCGAGGGCGACGTAGTTCGCGACACTCCACTCCCCCGCGACGCGCAGCGACCGTTCGACGAGGGCGCCGAGCGGCACGACGAGCGCGAGGGCGACACCGATCGCGACGGCGACCACGGGGATGTCGGTGCGCCGGGGTGCGCGGGCGGCGAACGTGCGGCCCTGCGCGTGAGCGCGACGTTGCACCGCGCCCGTCGCCGCGAGCAGCGCCACGACCACGACGAGCTGCGCGATGCTCAGCACACTCGCCGCACGGAGGTCGAGGAACTGCGTCGTGAGCAGCCAGATCTCGGTCTCGATCGTCGCGTACTTCGCCCCACCGAGCACGAGCACGGTGCCGAAGGCGGTGGAGCAGAACAGGAAGACGACGGATGCCGCGGCCGCGATGCTCGGAGCAAGCCGCCGCAGGGTGATGGTCGCGAACACGCGCACCGGCCCTGCACCGAGCATCCTGGCCGCCTCCTCCTGCCTGCCGTCGAGGCTCTCCCACGACACGGCGACGGTGCGCGCGACGACGGCGATGTTGAAGAACACGAGCGCGGCGAGGATCGCCACGACGGTGCCGTCGAGCGGGGTGCCGCGCAGCAGCGCCCGGAACGCGATGCCGACGACGACGGTCGGCAGCACGAACGGCACGAGCACCGCCGCGCGCAGCACCCCCTTGCCGCGGAACCGCAGCCTCGCGAGCACGTAGGCGACCGGCATCC